>CAZONN010000034.1:0-8242 GCA_964581235.1 uncultured Amphibacillus sp. | reverse complement strand
TTCAACTATGTCACGACTCCTTAGATTTGTTGGTCAGTTCGAATGGATTGTAATAATGCTTGGCAGCCCGCTTCGATCAGTTGATACGTTTGATCAAAATCTCCTGTATAGTACGGATCTGGAATATCCTTAATCGACTCACTGTCAACAAAATCCATTAATTTAACCATTTTAGCATATGTCGTTTTCTTTTGGATATTCTCAAGATCGATTATGTTTTGTGCATCCATTGCAACAATATAGTCAAATTGATTAAAGTCTGCCTCTGTAATTTGTCGTGAATGCATGCCTTGGAATGAAAGGTTGTTTTCGATTAATTTCTTTTGTGTTCCTTCGTGTGGTGCTTTTCCTTCGTTCCAATTGCTTGTCCCGGCAGAGTCAATCATAAATTTGTCTGTTAGTCCTGCTTGATTAACTAGATTTTTGAAATAAGCTTCTGCCATTGGTGAACGGCAAATGTTTCCTAAGCAAACGAATAATACTTTTATCATATCTATTCCACCTTTTCTACATTAGTACACCTATTATAGCAAAATATTTCTTAAAAAAGACCTAATCAAGCTTCTATACTTGGTTAGGTCTATTGTTTATAAAAATACTCTATACCATTTTCCCAAAGATGACCGATTCGATCTCACTTGCTGGTACTGGTTTGCTAAAGTAGTATCCTTGATAATAATCGCATTGATTATCTTGTAGAAGGTGAAGAATCTCCTTTTCTTCGACTCCTTCTGCAACGACTTTTAGACCAAATGTATGCGCAAGTTGGATCATCGCCTTAACAATCGCAGCACTACTTTGCTCAGTTAGAGCACTTCTAATAAAAGATTGATCAATTTTCAAATAGTTTATCGGGAATTTCTTCAAATAACCGAAAGAAGAGTAGCCCGTACCAAAATCATCAATTGAAAATGTAATCCCCATCTGACGCAGCGTATTCATTGTTTCGATACAATCTTCTGTATTTTCCATCACACTATTTTCAGTGATCTCAATCTCTAAATACTTAGGATCCATTTTTGTTTCTTTAATAATCTCAGCTACTTTCTCAGCAAAATCGAGGCGCTGTAATTCAATCGCGGACACATTAACCGCAATCCGAATCGGTTCGAAACCTTGACTTACCCAAGTAAAATGTTGCTGACAAGCTTCTTTAATCACCCATTCACCTATTTGAGTAATTACACCCGATTCCTCAGCAATCGGGATAAACGTTGCTGGTGAAATCGGACCCTTTTTAGGGTGTGTCCAACGAATAAGTGCTTCCAAGCCTGTCACTTCACCCGTCACAACATTTAATTTAGGTTGATAATACAAGCTGAATTCATCGTATTTTAGTGCTTTACAAATATCAGATTCAAGTAAAATAACATCCTGATACATCTCATCCATCTTGACCGTGTAAAATAGTTTGCTACTTCTTCCATTTAACTTACAGTAATGAACCGCAACGCTGGCATGATTGATCAATTCCTCCTCATCCCAAGCATCAACGCCATAATAGCTAATACCAATTGATGACGTCACAAAAAATTCATTACCCTGAATCGAAATCGGTTGTTTGATTTGCGCCAATATTTGTTCACTGATCTGTTCGATACCTTTCATGGAAAGTTCTAGAATTATACAGAACTCATCCCCACCGTAACGATAAACAGCATCTTTCTGTCCAATCACAGACTGAATCCGCTTTGAGATAATTTCAATCACCTGGTCACCAATCGCCTCGCCAAGCGTATCATTTATATATTTTAATCGATCAATATCACAATAAAGGACAGCAAACGGTCGCTCATCACCATGCTTAACCGCCATCTTCAAATCCTGACGAAATTTCGCACGGTTCGGCAATTTAGTCAGTGTATCATAATATGCGAGTCTTTCAAGCTTAGCTTCAGCACGTTCAAGCGATGTTATATCAACACTTGAACCAACAACCTCAATTACTTCATCATTTTCAAAAACAGGTGATAACATCGTAAACAGTGTTAAATGATGAATATGATGTTTAAAAACAACTTCATTACCGTTAAAGGCCTGCTCAAAATAAGCCGTATTTTTTGTCGAATCATGACTAAATAAAACATCCTCGATAAATTCGTAGTTTAATTTTTCTGTCGTTTCTTTAATCGTTTGAGCTAGTTTTCCCTCAAACAAACGAAAACGATATTTCTCAGTTTCCTTATGTTGCTGAACACGAAAAGTTAAATTCATTAATTGATTAAATAATTTACGATAGTCTCCTTCTAGAGATTCAATTAGATTTTTGTCGAGATATTTTACATCACTTATATCCGTCCTAAATACTAAATATGACGTGTACTTGCCGGCCTCATCAGCGATCGGAATAACATTCGATCGATACCAGAAAATTCCCCCGGTTTTTGATTGGGTACATATATCACCTGTCCATGTCTTTCCTTGCCTAATCGTCTTCCACATGTCTTGGTAAAATTCAGGTTCGTGAACACCAGCGTGGAGAATCCGATAATGATGTTGGAGCAACTCTTCTTTTTGATAACCAATTTTTGTACAAAATTGATCGTCTATGTATGTAATATAACCTTCATCATCCATTGCTAACATTTGAAAGGTATCACTCATTTGTTCAGCTATGTGATTAGGTATATGGAGATATGTATCGACATATTCAGAAAGCTCTTTGATAGTCTGAGCATTTAATTCACTCGTCGGTTGGAGCTCTATTGTATCGATTAGTTTTTTTGTTTTATAATAAATATCAGAATTCCCAATACCCTTTAATGTCATTATATCATCCTTCTATACTGTCTTTATCGTGCTTAGATACTATTTATTTGAAGCGATAATTTCAGTTATTGTTTGTTCAAGTTTAGCTGCCAGTTGATTATGTTTCATCTCATTATATTCTGCTGGATAAATTGGATCAGCAACGGTTAAAGTAATCTTAGCCGGTTTAAATCTATTATTGTTTTTTTCAAACACATCATACGTACCATCAATAGCAAGCGGAACAATAGGCACTCCTGCACGTGTCCCAAGGCGCAAACTTCCTGACTTAAATGTTTCAACTTTTGGTCCGTCGCCTCTTGTTCCTTCCGGGAATATAACCATTGATTGACCTTGCTTTAAACTATTTATTCCATCATCAATGACCCTTAAGGCTGCTCGTCGATCTGATCGATCAAGAAAGACACACTTTAATTCCATCATCCAACTATTAATAATTGGAATCTTTTTAATTTCTTGCTTGGCAATAAAGCCTACTGGTTTATCTAAATAACCGAGCAAAACGAGAATATCAAACAAACCCTGATGATTCGCGACAAATAAAACTGGTTGATCAGGAATGCGCTCAATGCCTACAACTGAAACAGTTGATTTAGTTTTTTTAATTACTTTTCGGGAAATATGAGATGGGGTTTGAAAGATTGCTTCTGCCTTATCTTCATAGGAATCACTTGTCATCTTTCTTACTTTGTATAACTTAGGAAGACTACCAATGGTCAGCATGATTGAATATAAATAAATTAAGATTGTTTTCAAAAAAAATCACCTCTTACTTCAAACTGCATTTTAAATCATTATATCTGATTTTTCGACAATAAGCGAGGTCAGAGAATAAATTTTGTGCTAGTACTTTTTACTTTTGCTCTTTCATAATCAAACATGATATACTATTTCACGTTACAAAATTGAATATTTCAAAAGGACAAATTCAAGATTTCACATAACAACTTTTTAATAAAACTGATATTCAATGATAAATTAGGGAATATATTCTTAGTTGAGCATTTAAAAATAACTTGAAACACATAGAGAATTAATTAAGTTCCAAAAAAATTAACAACTTAGCGTTTACACTGGAGGAAAATAGCATGTTTAAACACACAGCCATTGGTATTGATTTAGGTACAGCAAATATTTTAGTTTATTCAAAACAAAAGGGAATCGTTTTTAACGAACCATCTGTCGTTGCGATTGATACACAGTCAAATGACTTAATCGCAATTGGAAATGACGCAAAAGATATGATCGGAAAAACGCCAAAAAATATTGCAACAATTCGTCCATTAAGAGAAGGGGTTATTGCAGATTATGATATCGCAGCTCAAATGCTGAAGGCTATTTTGAAAAAAGCGAGTCGAAAAATTGGCCGTACATTAAAAAAGCCCGTCGTGATCGTCTGTTCACCATCTGGCAGCACTGCAGTCGAGAAGCGAGCAATTGAGAATGCGGTCAAAAGTTTTGGCGTGAAGGAAGTTCACTTGATTGATGAGCCAATCGCTGCAGCAATTGGGGCAGGCTTACCGATTAGCGAGCCTATTAGTAGTGTGATCGTTGATATCGGTGGCGGAACGAGTGAAGTAGCAATTATTTCATACGGGGGAATTGTTACATCACGATCAATCCGTGTTGCCGGTGATAAAATGGATGAAGAAATCGTTCATTTTGTCCGTCAGAAAAACAATGTGTTAATCGGCTACCAAACAGCCGAGCGGATTAAAAAGGAAATTGGCTATGCGCTGATTGATCACGAACCACTATCAATTAATGTTAGCGGTCGTGACCTTGTCTCTGGCCTACCTAAAGAAATTACTGTTACTTCAACAGAGGTTCAAAGCGCAATTCGCGAATCTCTTGAGAATATCGCAAGCACGATTCATGAAACTCTAGAAAATTCCCCACCTGAATTAAGTGGTGATATTGTAGAATATGGAATCACGATAGCCGGTGGTGGCGCTTTACTGCGTGGAATGGAAGAATGGTTAGAAGGAGAATTATCCGTTCCAGTTAGAGTCGCAGAAGATCCATTAAATGCAATTGCAATTGGTACTGCTGAATCAATTAAACAGTTAAGTAAATTTAAAAAATTAAGCTAACAAAAAGCGTTCCCTACTTTATTGTAGAGGAACGCTTTTGATTGATTAGAGATGAACAGTCATGACTTTCGTTGCGCCTTTTTTCACTTCTTGATCAGCAACTTTGTCGATTGTCTTAATTTCATTTGTAATGACAAATGGTGTAATTGTGTTCGCATGGTGAGCAACATACTCAAGATCTACCGTGACTAATGGATCACCAATTTTGACCTGGTCTCCTTGCTTTACGTGGGCACTAAATCCTTTCCCATCTAAGGTCACTGTATCTATTCCGATGTGAATTAAGTACTCAATTCCTGCCTCTGATTCAATTCCAATCGCATGCTTGGTCGGAAATAAATTAACGATTTTTCCATTTACCGGTGCAACAAACTCTCCATCTGATGGTTCAATTGCAACACCGTCACCAAGTAGTTTATTCGCAAAGGTCGGATCTGGCGTAACGGACAGATCAACAACTTTACCATTTACCGGTGAAAAAACGTCTTCTTCAGTTACTTTTTCAGTTTTCTTAAATAGCTTTTTTAACATCGACACCCCTCCTAGATAACCTCTTAGTTGGTTATACCCTCAATCAAGGAAAATTAAGCATCATTCTTACTCGAGTTCATTCAATATTTTTGTTAGCTCGTTGACTTCTTCTTTTGACAGTGTGATGCCCTTGCCCATTTTTTTATGATCAGGTGCCCAGTCTCTTAAATCATATTTCGGTTCACGATCATTCCAGGAAATTAAATTAAGTTCCTTCGTCCAACCTGCTTTTGATTCTGATACGACACCAATCTGTTTGACGATCTCATAATTAACTTTTGCCACTTCTTACCCCTCCTATCTGTTGTTTATTCAGGTTTAAAAAGTTCTACAATGACCAATTTTTTAACGAATCAATCGTATGTGTTGGTTGGATTTCGATTGTTTTAAGGTCTTCACGCGTCGTCACACCCGTCGTGACAAGGAGCGAGTCGATTCCAGCGTTTATGCCAGCTAAAATATCAGTTGCATAGTTATCACCAACCATAAGGGTTTCTTCTTTACTTGTTCCTAGCACCTCAAGCGCTTGATTGACAATGATTGATGCTGGTTTACCGATAAATTTAGGCTCCACACCAGTTGTGACCGATAAAACAGAAATCAATGATCCGGCTCCAGGTAAAAAACCTCGCTCAGACGGTAAGGCAACGTCGCCATTTGTCGCAACAAATTTTGCCCCATTGCGAATGGCCAACGCACCGGTGGTCAATTTTTCATAGGAAATCTCACGGTCAAGCCCCATCACAACATAATCGATCTCCGTTTCTGAGATTGTTAGTCCAACCTCTTTAACTGCGTCGATTAGACCAACTTCACCAATTGGAAAAACTTTCGCTTCAGGGTCTTGCGCTACAATATAGCTTGCCGTCGCCATACTCGTTGTGAAAACATGCTTCTCCTCAGCCGGCACGCCCATCTCTCTCAATGTCTTAGCTACATCACGAGGATGTTTTGTCGAATTGTTTGTGACAAATAAATAAGGCGTCCCTTGTTGGTGTAATTCGTTTACAAAATCGATCGCCTCTGGAATTTTTTCAGTCCCATTGTACATCGTGCCATCGAGATCAATCAAATAACCTTGATATTTTTTCATTTTCTATTTCCCCCTATGATAAATTGTAAAACTATTTGTTATTTTCTGAAAACGTGATAATATAGTACATAACTAAAATAGTGTTGATCCTGAGCCTAAAATATTTATTAAATATTATAAAAGTGATATGTTATCTATAGGGAATGATAACATATTCTTTTTAAATTATATATTAAAGAGAGGTAATACAATACAATGACAGATCAAATGCCTAAAGCCATATTTGTTATTTTCGGTGCTACTGGGGACTTAGCTAATCGGAAATTGTATCCATCACTGTACCATCTATACCGTAATAAAAAATTATCCAGTCAATTTGCTGTCGTCGGCGTTGCCAGACGTCCACTCACAAATGAAGATTTTCGTAATAATATTAAAAAGTCGATTGAGAAATTTAAAGATGACGTGATCGATCATGATGAGTTTGCGTCACATTTTTATTACAATCCTTTTGATGCACAAAATTTATCTGAATACAAAAAGCTGAATGATTTTATTAATCAGCTTGATGAAAAACATCAAACGGATGGCAATCGGATTTTTTACATGGCGATGGCACCAAACTTTTTCGCGCCTATTGCAGCTAACTTAAAATCAGAAGGTCTAACCGATAATCTAGGGTTTACTCGCCTAATTGTTGAAAAACCATTTGGTCATAACCAAGCAACTGCAGAACAATTGAACGAACAAATAGGTCAAGCTTTTGCTGAAAACCAAATCTACCGGATCGATCACTATTTAGGTAAACAAATGGTGCAGAACATCGAAATTGTTCGGTTCGCCAATGCCCTTTTTGAACCATTATGGAACAACCAATACATTTCTAATATCCAAATCACATCAAGTGAAGTACTTGGCGTTGAAGAGCGAGGAAAGTATTATGATGCAAACGGTGCGCTCCGTGATATGGTCCAAAATCATATGCTCCAAATTGTATCATTGGTCGCGATGGAACCACCTGCAAAATTAAATCCAGATGAAGTGCGTTACGAGAAAACAAAAGTTTTGCGGAGCTTAAGAAAGCTTGAACCCGCAGAAGTCAATGATTATTTTGTTCGAGGCCAGTACGACAAAGGGGAAATTAACGGAAAACCTGTTGATCGTTATCGTGATAGTAATGGCGTTGAAAAAGACTCAAACACTGACACGTTTGTGGCCGCAAAATTGATGATCGATAATTTCAGATGGGCGGGAGTCCCATTCTATATCCGGACAGGAAAACGAATGAAAAGGAAATCAACTGAAATTGTGATTCAATTTAAGGATTTACCGATTAACTTGTTTAAAGAAAAAGGCGACACAATTGATCCGAACTTATTGGTCATTCGCATTCAACCAGATGATGGGATCAGCCTGCATCTTAATGCTAAGAAAACAGATTATGATACGATGAGTACGCCAATTGTAATGCATTACAATAAAGCAGATGAGGGAAAAGAAGATATAGAAGCATATGAAATTTTACTTAACGATTGCCTAAATGGTGATTCAACGAGTTTTGTTCACTCAGATGAAGTGACATTATCATGGAACTTCATCGACCGGATTAGTGAAGTATGGGAAAAGGAGCAAGCCGATTTTCCAAACTACGCTTCAGGTACAAATGGTCCACGCACAGCAGATGAGTTATTAGAAAAAGACGGGTTCCACTGGTGGGACGTCTAATAAATAAACAACGGTAAGGAGCTGAATTGAGATCAGCTCCTTATTTTTCTGTGCGGAATGCTCTAAAGTTGGATAAATTATAGACAAGTGG
>CAZONN010000033.1:8233-12738 GCA_964581235.1 uncultured Amphibacillus sp. | reverse complement strand
ATATTTAACGATTCATTTACATATTCCTTCGCTTCATCAAGTGATAATTTTGGCTCTTCAAATTTACGTTCATAATGATTTCGGTAATAGTCAGTAGCATTAAAAGCAATAATATCACCATTATCTAGAGCCACCTTTACAGTAATATTAGTTACACATTAGCTTTGATTAAAGTAAGTTTTTTATACAGAAAATCAATTCTTTCAATGAATATTGTTTTAAATTTAAATAGAATAAGCTTCTTTGTTTCAATTTAAATCAAGATGTCATATAATGATAAGCAGACATCATTTTTGTCTTGATTGATGTTGAACAATTATTGGAGGTGATTGACATGCGTTTAGAAAGGATCTCATCAAACAAGTTTAAAATCTTTTTAACATTTGATGATTTAACCGAACGAGGTCTAACAGAAGATCTCATGTTAGAGGATTTACAAGCGATGCAAATGGAGTTTCATGATATGATGCTTGAAGCGAGTGATGAATTAGATATCGAATTATCTGGAGTTTTAACTGTACAAATCTATATGATTCAAGCACAGGGCATGTTGATTATCGTCACTCAAGAAGATGAAGATTTTGAAGAGGATTATCTTGAGATGCAAGTCACATTATCTGAGAGAAATTCATTACTTTATGAATTTGAAGAATTTGAGGATATCATTCAATTGGCAAAAGCAATTGGGCGATTAAATATTGAAGCGGGCACAATTTATCATTATCAAGATGCCTATTATTTATATTTGCCAGATCACCTTCAAGAAGAGCATATTAAAGAGGATTTAATTGCGTTGTTATCAGAGTATGCGACTGCTACACTACTTTCACCAGAGCAAATTATTGAATATGGTAAAGTGATTATGGCTGATAAAGCATTACTTCAAATCCGACAATATTTTAAATAAGTTTTAAAAACAAAAAACCGTATCGTTGACGCTATCTTTGTTTATTCTGCTAAACAAGGTACAGACGTCTTCGATACGGTTTATTTTATTATCAAAAATTATTGGTAATGAGGTTCACTGTAGTTTTCTTTAGGTGCTTAAGAAAAAATCGCCCCAGTATTTGTAACTGAAGATCAGAATTGCGATGATAATAATCAATATTGCAATAAAACGAACAAAGGCAGTGTTAATTCTCAATTGCAATTTTGCTTTTTTCTCATCATGAACTTGTCTTCTTGGTGGTAAATTTAAAACATCAATATCATCGTCATAATGATCGGTAATCGGCTCTATTTCTTGATTTTCTTGTTCACGATGATTAATTGCTTCCATTTGCTCTCTCAATAATTCTGCTTGATCTTTATTATTTTCAATCATTGTTAATTCCTCCCGCTTCAAAAGGTAACAAAACTGACTGTAATTGTGCTTGCCAAGATTTTAATTCAGATTCCCTCTTTGTCTGCTCCGGCGACCACTGTGCTAGAGTAAAGCCACATTGATCACAGCAATGGTACGTCGCTTCTTTGATTGTTGATTGAAAAGACTGATATAAAGCGCTTCTCCGACAATCTTTAACAATTAACCATTGAAGAAATTCATAAAGTTTAGCCTGCTTATACCGGTTGCGTAGGTCAATTTTTCGAATTAACTCTTCTTTTCCGTGAAGATTAATTTTTGCTAAATCAATTCGTTGATCTTTATTCATTATACCAGTTTGTTCTAGAAAATCTTTAATAAAACGAATTTGTACGTCATTCATTTGCCAATGATTAAGAATTAAGGCTTGATTTAACGATATCTCAGCTTCGTTTTCCTTAATATGTCGTAGCCCTGCAAAGAGACTTACAATCATTTCAATTGACGGTAATTCATTTTCAATCAAACGACGTGGAAGGATATCGTCGTTTGGTGCGACTAAGCTAATGCTAACACTTGATAGTTGATCTCGACCAGCGCGGCCAATTTCTTGAATAAAAGATTCTAATTGTGTTGGGATATGGTAATGAATAATTAACCGGATATTCCCCTTATCAATCCCCATCCCAAATGCACTCGTTGCACAAATAATATCAATTTGATTTTCAAGAAACTGCTCTTGAATGAGCATACGCTCACTAGTCTCTAATTCTCCATGATAGTAACTCACACTTAAGTGACTAAACGTTTCACTTAACAAGCGAGCCACCCGTTCAGATTCTTTTCTACTCGAGAAATAAATAATCGTTGGTACAGACCACTGTTCAAATAGGCGAATTAAATAGGCATCTTTTTCGCTACGAGATTCAAGTTGTTCGACAATTAAACTAATATTATCACGATCAATTGGATAAAGGTGCTTAGTAAATTCAATTCGAGAAAAATGATTGACGATATCTTTTTGAACATCAGGTGTTGCCGTAGCGGTTAACGCTAAAATTGTTGGCTTACCTAATTGTTCGATTGCTTGATCTAACTTCAAATAATCAGGTCGAAATTCGTGTCCCCATTGTGAAATACAGTGTGCTTCATCAATAACAAATAGCGAGATTTTAAATTGTTTTAATTTTGTGATCACATATTTATTTTGCAACATTTCTGGTGATAAATAAATCAATTGATAGGCGTCTAATTGATTCATAATTGATTCCCGTTGATCAGATGTATTAAAACTATTAATCGCGACAACACGTTTAAAGCCTCGCTTTTTTAATTGCTTAACTTGATCTTCCATCAATGACAATAACGGCGTGACAACAATCACTTTCCCGTTCAACAAAAGAGATGGTAACTGATAGCAGATTGATTTACCAGAACCAGTTGGTAACGTTGCAAAAACATGCTTGCCGCTTAACACATCTTCTATGATCTCTCTCTGTCCCATTCGAAATGACTGATGACCAAAATATTTATTTAACTGTTTTTCTAACTGGTCCATAAACATAACTCCTAATTTTTACTGATTTACTTTTGCCATTGCTAACCGAATTTGAAAATAATCGAACTTGTCATCAAGCTGTTTTTTTATGCTTGACAACCTGAGATCGCTCACATCCTGGATTCTTTCAGTAATCGTTTGCAGATCTTTTTCATTAATAAAAGCTGATAAATTAAAGTTTGGCATCGCATAAGTTAATTCAATAATATGATCTTCAATGGTACTTCTTTTCAAGCGACGAACACGCATGACTTGATCAATTGTATAGCCCTTTTTCAACAGTTGATAAGTTTGTTTTGCTGATTGTGTGACAAATTTATTTGTTTGTTGTTCTTCAACAGGAATAAATTCAATTAAGATGTTAATTTGATTCACTTCAATATAATCAACTAATTGATGAAAAGTCGCAACAAGTGATAAGTTGATATCATGAACGGATAATTGATGTTTGCTCGCTAACTGTTGAATTGACTGACCATATTTTCGATAACCTGATAGTCGACTAGCAAATATCGTTGCTTGAAGCTCATCAATTGAAGCTAAAAAGCGCATTAAATGCTCATATGTCTGTCTGAGCCATGATTTAAGATCAGAATTATTTTTATAGTAGTCCTTTACCCATTGTTGAATTGCTAAATCATCACTAATTGGTTGAAACTGATTATTTTCAACAGCTAAATTAGTAAACGTTTGAATCGTTAATAATAAACGCTGACTAAATAACGCAGTTTTTTTTGCCGCTTCTATCCCTTTAAAACTAGCAATCACCTTTGGAAATGATTGTTTTTCTAAAAAACTCTCCCCATCAGTTAAGAGTTTTGCCATACCCTCTTTTTTAATCTCTAGATAATTTTGTTTTACTAAATGTGAGATGGCCCGCTCAAAGTCTTCGCGCTTTAACTTGGGATAAATCGCATAAAATTGTGTCATGTGATAAAAGTGAGCATCTTGAATCGTTTGGGTCGATCGTCTCCCCATTAAAATATGATAGAGTGAAGCAGTACTTCGCTGCCCTTTTAATTGTTGGAGACCATATAATAAAAGATAATTAAACATTTTCTCATCGCCCATTTCACACTTCTTTCTTCTATCATAGCAATCTTAGCAACTGAATGCTATTGTTGATTAATTAATTCAGGCGATTTACAATAGAGTAGAGTGTTACAAGAAAGTGAGGTTTCTAGAATTGGCACATTATACTTATGTGGATAAAGAAACGTGTATTGCTTGTGGATTATGTGGCGCGCTTGCGCCTGATATATATGATTATGATGACGAAGGTCTCGCCTATGTCTTGATCGATAACAATACTGGGCAAACCGAGATTCCTGAACAGCTCGTTGACGATATGAATGATGCACACGAAAACTGTCCAACAGGATCGATTAAAATTAAGTCAAAACCTTTCGATTAAAAAAAGGCCAAATGGCCTTTTTTGTTTGACTTAATGGAGTAGAACTGGATTGACTCCGTCCGGAACTGGAATCGCATCAGTTAGAGTGAATTGATTCACCTGGGTAATTTCTTCGCCCAAATTAAATTCAACTTCACTGAATTCAAAACTCTTAGCTGTCATTAAAATCGCTTCAATCATTTCTTTTGTCTCACGATTATCACCAAGCTTAGAATGTGATTCAAAACTAA
>CAZONN010000033.1:6065-8133 GCA_964581235.1 uncultured Amphibacillus sp. | reverse complement strand
CCATTTGCGTTGATGTATCCGGGAAAATAAAATCATCCGCTACACGCATCGTAATATTTTCTAGGTTATCACTAAAAATGAACTCAATTTCATCAAATGGGTATTCATAAACACCGAATTCATCTTCATCTATAAAAGTTGAAATGCGATTGTAGACATCATTTGGATAACCATCGCCTGTTGCCGCTGTATCGACTAATGAAATTGGGATAGCATACATCCCTTGTAAATCTAAAACAGCAATTGTGTAAATCGGTAAATTATACTCATCATTATAATAAACCAATTGGTTGGTCAGTTCGTTATCAACATCATCCTGCACGGCATTGTAAGCTCCTGATTCTTCATCATCTGCTTGATCAACACCTTCTAATTCTGTTGCTTCATCCTGATCAAAAGTACTCATTTCAGTATCTTCAGCATACTCTGTTACTTCACTAGATCGACTAGCAAAATCCATCGACTGTTCCGTCATTTGGTCTTGGTTAAATAAACCGCTTCGAATCATTAAAAATGCTAAAGCAGCAATTGCAATCGATGCAATTGATGGTGCAATCCATTTAGAATGGCTACGTTTTTTCACAACATTCACACCCTTCATTTTATGATCAATTGATTCAAACAACAGGGCTTTATTTTGTTGGTCTTTAATTTTTGGTAAGTCACTTAACTGCTTAATTAACTGTTCTTTCTTGTTATTATCCATCACCGCATCACACCCTTTCTAATCTTTATCAATCATTTCTTGTAATTTTTTTATTGCACGGTGTTGAGTTGTTTTCACTTTGCTTTCTGACCACTCCAAAATTTGAGCAGTCTCATGAATTGATAAAGATTGTATATAGCGCAGGATAAGAACATTTTTTTGATCCAATGTACAATGGTCTAGTAACTGATAAATCCGCTTCATCTCATCATTAAGCTGAGCAACTTCTTCCGGCAATGGATCATGATCTTTAATTCGCGCCAAATCTTGATCTTTATTGAAAAAATTCGCCAACTTATTTTTTTGACGTTGCTGTTTGCGGAAGAAATCCATCGTTGTATGGCGGGCAATTGAGAAAAGCCACGTTTTTTCACTACTCTCTCCCCGAAAGTTCTGATAAGATTTTAAAACTTTAATATAGACTTCCTGTACAATATCCTCAGCGACATGTTGATTCTTAACCATGTAATAAACATATTGATAAAGATCAATATGATATTGGTCATATAGGTGATCAAATGTGGTCTCCAAAATTAAGACCCCCTGTCTAGTTTATTAGTCGATCATATAATCAAAAGGTTACAAAATAATTTAAAACGTTTAAAAAGCGATTGGTTTCTTATAAATATTAACATAAATCAAGAAACCTTTTAAGGTGATATTTCACAAATTAGCTCAATGGTAAACTGATTTTAATCGTTGTTCCAATTCCTAACTTACTTTGCACAGTAATCATTCCTTGATGTGCTTCAATGATTTGTTTCACGATTGCTAAACCTAACCCTGTACCTTGTTTTGATCGCTTTGTTTTAGCACGTGACTTATCGGCCATATAGAACCTTTCAAATATGAATGGTAAATCCTCAACCGGTATACCTTGTCCCGTGTCAGTTAATTCAAACTGAATCTGATCTGCTTGTTTTGAAATTTGTAATATAAGTTCACCTTGTTCTAGTGTGTGCTTAATCGCATTATCAATTAAATTAGTGAAAACTTGTTCCATTCGATCGTAATCAAAACTGAGCTGATCAACATCTGCATTGATCTCTAGTTTAAATGTCAGTTGATTTTCAGTTAGTCGATTAGCAAACTTTCTAACGACCTTGTTGATAAAGTCAACTACCGAATGATCTTCAACGTTTAAATCAAGATGACCTGATTTTAACCGAGTTAAATCAAGCAATTCGTTCACTAAACGGGCCATTCTTTCAGATTCATCGTGAATCACTTGCGCTAATTCTCTTTGATCCTCAACCGTTTCTGTAACACCATCGATAATTGCCTCACTATACCCTTGCATGAGCGAAATTGGCGTCCGTAATTCATGAGAGACATTAGCAATAAACGTTTCTCTTAATTGAT
>CAZONN010000033.1:0-5965 GCA_964581235.1 uncultured Amphibacillus sp. | reverse complement strand
TAAGACAAAGAGTGCAAGAAAACTTAAACTATACTTTGCAATTCGATTTCTCCAAAACATTACTCGTCATCCACTTCAAACTTATAGCCAATCCCCCATACTGTCGCAATCATTTGAGCAGCTATTTCATCTGCTTGGCCTATTTTTTCTCTCAGTCGCTTAATGTGCGTATCGACTGTCCTTAAATCACCGAAAAACTCATATTGCCAGACTTCTTTCAATAATGTCTCACGATCAAAAACACGATCTTGATGACTGGCTAAAAAGTACAACAATTCATATTCTTTCGGTGTTAAAGTTAAATCTTTACCATTGACCGTTACACGGTGTGCATCATTATCAATTTTCAAACGGGTAAAAATAAGAACATCGTTTGATAGTTTTTTAATATCCGATAGCTGACCGCCTTGAGAACGCTTTAAAAGTGCCTTAACACGTAAAACAACCTCTCGTGGACTGAATGGTTTAACGACGTAATCATCAGCTCCTGCTTCGAAGCCTTCAATTCGATCCGACTCTTCACCTTTAGCCGTAAGCATTAAAATTGGCATCGTTTTTGTTTTTCTAATTTCTTTACAAACACTAATGCCATCTAAAGTAGGAAGCATCAAATCTAAAATAATTAAATCATAGTCATTTTCTTGTGCAAGTGCAACACCATCTTCACCATTACTTGCTTCAACGGTTTGAAAATCATCACGTTCCAGATACATTTTTAATAATCGTCGAATTCGATCCTCATCTTCAATGATTAAAATTGTTTGTTGTTCCTGCATCATCGTTACCCCTCTCAAATACAATACCTTTTCTTGCTACAACATAAATGTCAATCAATCTACATATTTCGCCATCAAGCTATGAACTAATCACGTCTTGATTTATGGAATTTACCGCCATTTATTTAGCTGAATAATTTGCCGTAGCTTCTTCTCTTAATTTATGAACTTCTTGTTTTGTTAGTTCACGGTAATCCCCTGCTTGCAAGCCGGTTAAATCTAAAAAACTGTATCTTTCTCTTTTTAACTTAACAACAGGAAAATCAATTTCTTCAAACATGCGGCGTACTTGTCTGTTTTTACCCTCTTTTAACGTAATTTCGACAATCGCTGTATTCTTTTGTTTTGTTGCTGATAAAACTCTGACACTTTCAGCTGTTAACACTTCCCCTTTTGATTGAATGCCTTTTCTCATCAGCGTTAAAGCTGATTTTGACGGAATCCCTTTCACCTTCGCAACATATACCTTCTCGATTTCGTGACGAGGATGCATGAGTAATTGAGCAAAGTCACCATCATTGGTTAACAAAATTAAACCCGATGTGTTGTAATCAAGTCTGCCAACCGGATACACTCGTTTATCAAGATCTGGTACCAATTCAGTTACAACCTTACGACCTTTATCATCTTTCACACTTGATATATACGTTCTTGGCTTATAAACCAAATAATAGACGTGTGCCTCTTTTTCGATTGGAACTGAATCGACTTCTATTCGATCATTACGATTAACCTTTGTTCCTAATGTTGTTACAACTTTACCATTTACTTTAACTCTTCCATCAACAATTAATTGTTCTGCTTTTCTTCTTGATGTGATACCGCTTTGGGCAATCACCTTTTGTAATCGTTCATTATTTATTGCCATTTAGACCACCAGTTTCTACTATAGTATAAGTATATATTATTTACCTTTTATTTTGACAGATAAATCTCTACAACACAACTATTGTGTATTTTAAGATTTTATCCAAATATCATTGTAATAATAGCAATTGCAATTATTATACCAATAAGGTTAGTAAGTAGTCCAACTTTTAAAGCATCACCCATTTTTTTGATTCCGACTGAACCAAAATAAATGGTGATAACATACAGGGTTGTGTCCGAACTCCCTTGCATTGTCGAAGCTAAACGACCAATAAGTGATATGCTTTCCTTAATTAATCGTACTTTTAAAGTTAGCCATTAAAAAAGTGATTCAACCAATCATTGGTCGAATCACTTTTTTAAATTACTCAAATAAATTTCATAATTACTAAAGCAGGAATATAACACGAATAATTGTGTTGTAGGCAGAACTCGTGATTTGCACTCTGACTGGACGCGTTCCGTGGGCAAATGTTTTCGATGGGACGAGTAACCGCAGTCCCAGGAAGTGACGGTTTTAGCCTAAGATCCATAGTCACAATAAGGATTTTCGGACTCGCGCTTTTCCCACTGGACAAGGAAGGCTTCGACAGCGATGCATCGCACACAGAAAATCGCCCTTTATTTTCAAGGAGTCGCCACCCGCCGTTCCAATCACTTGATTCTGCCACACAATTAACGATCGGTGTAATAGTTTAATCTGCGTTAGTTCGTGTTTTCACAATAAGTATTCTCTTATGAAATTGACTCATTCATCTGTTAATTTATCAAAATATAAACTTGCTTCTTCGCTTACATCGTCTTCATCAATCTGGTCATTTAACGGTGGGAGTTCGTCGATCGATCTTAAACCGAAGTAAGTTAAAAAGTCGATTGTCGTTCCGAACATCATCGGGCGACCAATCGTATTTTTTCGACCCACCTCTTCGATTAGACCTCGTGACAGAATCGTTTGAATTGGCCGATCACTTTTTACACCACGAATCTCTTCAACTTCCGTTCTAGTAATCGGTTGATTATATGCGACAATTGCTAATGTTTCTAGGCTTGCTTGTGTTAATTTTGATGTATGGGCATTTGTCCGTAATTTACGGTAATAATCGCTATGCTCTGGTTTGGAAGCTAAGTAATAATGCTTTTCTGATTCAAGTATCTGGACCCCACGAGTTGCATTTTCATATTCATATTTTAATTCATTCAATATGTGTTCAACTGTTTTTTCATCTAATTCAGTAATCGCAGCCATTTGTTTACTCGTTAATCCATCTGATCCTGAAACAAATAATAAACCTTCTATAACCGCTTTATAGTGACTTAAATCCAATCTCGATTACCTCCATCTATGTAAAGTCAATTGATCAAATGTCCGTTCTTGTTCGCAATAAATTAATTTCTGTTTCATTAATTCTAACATCGCCATAAAGGTCACGATAATATGTGACTTCGAATAATAAGGAAATAGGGTTTCAAACTTAACGCCGTGATCACTCAGTTCAACAATTTCTAAAACTTCTTCCATTCGTTGTTGGATTGGAATTTCAATTTTTTCGATTGTTGTCGTCATCGGTTGATTCCATTTTTTTCGATTAAAAACATTTTGCATTGCCTGTAGCATATCATAAACTGAAGCAGCATTTTCTTTAATCGGTGGCTTTTCTTTGATAAATTCTTTCAACATTTCAGGAGATCTTGTATAACTTTCTTTTTCTTCTCCTTCAATTTCTTTTAATTGTTCAGCTGCATCTTTATATTTCCGATACTCAATCAATCTTGAAACGAGTTCTGCTCGGGGATCATTTTCATCGTAATCATCTTCATCTGTTATTTCTTGATTGGGCAGGAGCATTTCGCTTTTAATTGCGACGAGAGTAGCGGCCATCACTAAAAACTCACTCGCTACATTTAAATCAAGCTTTTGCATCGTTTCGATGTATTCTAAATATTGAGCTGTGATTAATGCAACAGGAATATCATAAATATCGATTTCGTATTGTTTTATTAAATGGAGTAGCAAATCCAATGGCCCTTCAAAACCATCTATTTTAACATGATATGACTCAATCATAAGACGCGCCCCTTTATAAAAGATCAACAGACTAATCAATATTATACCACATTATCACATTTTCTACGTTAAAACTATTGACTGAGAAATCGACTTTAAAACACTGACATTTTTTTGATGTAAGTGATGAAAATTTGTCCGCCATATACTTAAACATAAAAAGGAGTTACTTCTCCGTTTACCGAAGAAATAACTCCTAACATAATCACGTTGTGTTAGATTGGTTAAACACACCTATTTAAAAATGATTTCGTCAGCTCATTCGCAACAATTTGGAATTTCTCTTGATAAGTTTCACGAACTTCCTGGATCATTTTTTGCCCAATCCCTTGCTCTCGATGTGATGGATTAACAGAAATATGTTGTACAACGACTTGACCATTTGCTTCATTCACTTCTACACCAATGGCACCTAATACATCATCATTTTCTTTCCACAAATAGAGTTGCCAGTTCTCATTTTCTTCATATGCTTTCATTGTAACTGTTAATTTCTTAACATCTTTCTCTTCAGGCATAAAAGATAATAGACCCATTGCAATCTTTTCCATCGACTTTTTATATCGGATTAACATAATTACCCCTTTACTAGATCATAATAAATGACCTCTTAAAAATACTGTTTACTCACTCACATTATATTCGTTCATTTTAAATTTGTTATACTTCTTCTACAACAACTGTTTCCATAGCGTCGCCTTGCTTAATACGTAAAACGACATCCATGCCTTCAGTTACTTGACCAAATACTGTATGAACACCATCTAAATGTGGTTGTGGTTCATGAACTAGGAAGAATTGGCTTCCACCAGTATCTTTACCTGCATGTGCCATTGATAAAGATCCTGCAACATGCTTATGTGGGTTTCCTTCTGTTTCACATTTAATTGAATAACCCGGTCCACCTGCACCAGTACCAGTTGGATCGCCACCTTGTGCTACGAAACCTGGAATCACTCGGTGAAAAGTCACACCATCGTAAAATTTATCATTCGCTAATTTTTCAAAGTTTGCTACTGTACCTGGTGCCGCATCCTCATATAATTCGATTATAATTTTTTCACCATTCTCAAAAGTGATTGTTGCTTGTTTTGTCATTTTAATTCCTCCACTATTCATATGATATGTCGTAGCGAGAGACATCTTGATATGTTTCTCTTTTTACGACTAATTTGTCTTTTCCATCCTCAACAAACACAACAGCCGGCTTAGCAAACCGGTTATAGTGGCTTGCCATTGAGTAGCCATAAGCTCCTGTGCTAAACACTGCTAGTATATCACCAGCTTCTACTTCTGGCAATCTTAAATCCCAGATTAGCATATCACCAGATTCACAACATTTCCCTGCAATCGAACCTTCATAAGTTTTTGGCGCAGTCACTTTATTGGCGATTACAGCATCGTATTTCGCATCATATAAAGCTGGTCGAATATTATCTGTCATCCCACCATCAACGGAAATATAGTTACGTACATTTGGGATTTCTTTCTTTGATCCAACTTCATAGAGTGTGATCCCCGCATTACCGACAATTGCACGACCTGGTTCAATCCAAATTTCAGGAAATGGCATTTTGTAGTCATCTGCTTGTGTTTTAATTTCTTCCACAAGTGTCGTTACATAGTCTTCAAGTGGTAGTGGCTGATCTTCAGCTGTGTAACGAATCCCAAATCCGCCACCGACATTTAAAACTTCAGCCTCAAACTGATAATTAACTTTCCAATCATTCATGAGTGAAAACAGACGCTGGACGGCTAAAATAAACCCTTCTGTTTCAAAAATTTGTGAACCAATATGGCAATGGAGACCCTTGAGTTTAATATGATCTGATTTTAGTAAACGTTTAAATGCAGCTTCTGCTTGTCCACTATTAATATCAAAACCAAATTTTGAATCTTCATTTCCTGTCAGTATGTAGTCGTGTGTGTGTGCTTCAATTCCTGGTGTCACACGAATTAATACGTCCATTTGCTGATTATGTTTGATTAATAATTGGTCAAGAAGTTCAATTTCATGAAAATTATCAAGCACAATACAGCCAATTTTGTTTTCAATCGCCATTTCTAACTCTGCGTGACTCTTGTTGTTGCCATGTAAATGAATTTTTTCAACCGGAAAATTTGCTTTTAGAGCGGTATAAAGTTCGCCTTGTGAAACAACATCGAGGCTTAGTCCTTCTTGCTTAGCGACTTGCAACATTGCTACTGTTGAAAAGGCTTTACTCGCATAAGCAACTTGCGCTTTTACGCCTAG
>CAZONN010000032.1:5795-13158 GCA_964581235.1 uncultured Amphibacillus sp. | reverse complement strand
CCAATGATTCAGCCGTAACACTTTTCCAATTGGATCACTTCGCTTAATTTTTCTACTCCGATCCCGATCATGAACAACGATCGTGCCCGCCGTCAAATCACCAAGACGTTTATTTTCCGCATGAAAGAAAACTAGCAAAATCCCAATCAAATAGCTCGTTGGTAACTCATCAATAATGCGCATTAAATTCCGAATAAGACTTGACAGCAATGTGACTCGATGACCATTGTCTTTCATCACCCGAATGCCAATAATCTTTTTCCCAGGTGTCTGACCTTTCCAGAAAAACTCAAACAAGACAAAATAGCTCCACCCGACCACAAATACGAGTAATAAGACACCTGCTAGGACCCAGAGAATAAGCTGATCAAAGTTAGCTGTAATGAGCTGTGATTCAAAAATAAAAAATAGACCGATAAAAATAACAACATAGAGTAGGCCAATAATCAATTGATCAATGATAAACGCTGTCGCACGACTACCCAAACCGGCATAACTATACTTTACTGTGACATGTTCTGGCGTTTTAATTTCAGATTGTTCTAACATATTTCAATTCCTCTCTGTTATTCCATCATAAAAATGATATACTATTATCAACCATAATTTACAAGCAGAAGGTGGTTTTATCTATTAAACTTAAAACATTTATTCAACAAAATCGGCAAGACTGGCAAGAGCTTGAACAGATGATCACGACGTTCAATAAAAGCCGCAGTAAACCAAGCAATCAGAAGATAGAAAGATTTGATCGTCTGTATCAAAAAACAGCTCAAAATCTATCGTATAGTCAAACGTTTTTCCCTGATTCTGAAGTGACCATTCATTTGAATCAACTCGTTAGTCACGCACATAATATTATTTATCAAACAGAAAACTCATCATGGAAACAACTCAAAGACTTTTTACTTGAAAAGTTTATTGGCTTGTTTCTCGAACAATGGCGTGCTGTTTTAGTCGCAACATTACTATTTGTTGCAGGTGGTTTAGTTGGCTTTATTATTGTTAGTCAAGACCCGCTTCATTTAGAGGTTTTACTTCCTGGCACCCTAGCAAATATCCTAAGTCCGGATGACCTTGCTTCTAATGTCCAAGCCGACGCCGTTGACGGTGCGACGATGTCTGTGATGATTATGACCAATAACATTCAAGTCGCCATCCTCGCGTTTGCCGGTGGTATTACATTTGGTATCTTGACTGTCTACGTGATGATCTATAACGGCCTCTTAGTTGGTGCACTTGCAGGATTATTTTGGCACTCAGGCAGTTCTTATGTTTTCTGGGCCTATATCGTCCCACATGGTGTGATCGAATTATTAGCGATCTTTATCGCTGGTGGAGCTGGCCTACTCATGGGTTATAAATTATTAGTACCAGGAGAGTTAAAGCGTTCCGTTCAATTAAAATACTACGCCATGAGATCGGTACAACTTTTACTTGGAACAATTCCTTTATTTATCATAGCTGGCGTTATCGAAGGCTTTATCACACCAGCTGATCTCTCGCTTGAAACGAAATACATTGTTGCCTTCATTACATTAATCGGTTTTATCGGCTACCTGCTTTACGGACGTATCCGCCAATTAAAGCGCGCCACGGTTTAATTGATCAATGTAATAAGACACAGTTGTCACTGCTAAATCATCACTCTTGGCTTCGATTAAATCGAGGCCAAGATTTTTCCATTTAAGCATCTCTCTTCGGTTCCAAAGCTCAACTTGTTGGGCGACAGTTTTACGCATCGCTTCGTTGACTGTCTCTGCTTGAAGATCAATATTCCGTTGTTTCCACTCGTCTTTTATCCCAATTCCTAAAAATAAATGCCGTTTCTTCAATTGCTTAATAAAAAACAATGATTGCTGATCTAAGAAAAATTGATTGATATCACTAAATAAAATCACCATGCTCCTTTTCTGTTGCTCTGTTCGAATAAATTGAAAGGCAGCTAAATAATTCGATTCATTTGCCTCAACCTTTAACGAATAAATCGCCTGTAAAATTGTTTGCAAATGCGCTAAGCCTTTTTCTGCTGGTACGTAGACGTTAATATCTTTTGCAAAAGCAATCACCGATACATAGTCACCATTATCAAGCGCTGCTGTCGCAACAGTTAAAGCCGCTTCAATACTCCGCTCTAAACGATTTCCTTTCTCTAATTCGACACCCATCATGCGACCACAATCGATCATAATAATAATTTGCTTCCCATGCTCTGGTTCATATTCATTAACCATCATTTCATTTAATTTTGCAGATTGATGCCAATTAATTTTTCGCGGATCATCACCAACGACATATTGGCGTACTTTAGCAAACTCACCTAAACCCGCCCCATGTTTACGAATTTTTGAACCTTCATGAAGCAAATATTTTTGCGCACTCGTTAAATAGTCGCGTGATTCAGATAAATTCGGAATCACTTTAATCGAGTCTTCGATAGCAAACGTCTTTTGCTTTTGCCATAAGCCAAGCTGACTTTGGTAACGCAGGTAAATATTCTTTAAAGGAAATAAACCTCTTTGGTTCGCTTGAATTGGTTGAGCGATCGACTGCTGTTGATTCGCTAAAATTTCAGTTTGCTCAGGTCTATTCGTTTCAATCGACTCCGGCAAATCATCCGTCCATTTAAATTGTGCTGACTTGTCACTTTGATTTGTAATTATAAAGCTCAGTTTCGCTTCTTGATGTCGCTCCACTTGTTTAGGTATGACCCGTTCAATCGTAAGTTCTTTCCGATTCGGCGAGCGCAATAAATCAAGTAAACTAAGTAATAGAACACTCACGATCACACTTGCAAAGATAATCAAATCAAATCGAAAAAAGCTAATCACAAATAAAACGAAACCAAGACCACTGATTAAATAGATTAATCGTTTGGTTGGAATGATCCCTCTATCTTGGAACAGGAATCGTGCCCACAATCGACGCAATGATGTCGTCAAGATTCGTCCCCTCCACTTCTGCATAAGGAGATAATTGAATCCGATGACGCAGACATGGACGAACAACTTGCTTCACATCATCTGGTGTCACATAATCTCGCCCCGCTATATAAGCCCACGCTTGTGCAGTTTTCGCAATCGCGATCGCCGCCCGTGTACTCGCCCCATACTGAACCGCTTCTTGCTCTCTCGTTTTCCGGACAATTTCAACAATATATTGCTTGACCGTCTCTTTAATTTCCACAGCTTTTACCGCCTGTTTAATTTCATTTAAGCTAGCCTCAGTTAAAAGCGATATCGGCCCCTCATCAGTTAATGCTTCACTGAGCACATTCGTCAGTACTTGTGTTTCAGCTTCTAAATCAGGGAAATGAACTAATAACTTCATCATAAAACGGTCTTGCTGTGCTTCTGGTAACGGATAAGTCCCTTCATATTCAATCGGGTTCTGAGTCGCCGCCACGAAGAATAGATCAGGTAGTAAAAAAGTTTCCCCTTGAATCGTCACTTGCTTTTCTTCCATCGCTTCAAGCAGAGCCGCTTGTGTCTTTGCCGGTGTTCGGTTAATTTCATCAGCTAATAAAACATTGGTAAACACAGGCCCCTTCAATGTTTCAAACCGACTTTCCTTCATATTGAAAATTTTACTCCCAGTAATATCACTCGGCAACAAGTCTGGCGTGAATTGAATTCTGTTAAAAACTCCCCCAACAAGTGTCGCTATCGTTTTTACCATCTGCGTCTTACCTGTTCCAGGTACCCCTTCAATTAATACGTGACCATCAGCTAATAATGCTGTTAATAAATAAGTTAAATTTTCCTCTTGGCCAATTATTTTTGCTTGATATTGATCCATTAAATTTGTTAATTCTGCCCTCATTTTGCTTCCACCCCTCTTTGAATCTGTTCAATTCGTTTCGTCCATTCTAAAAACTCTTGTTTATTAACTTGATCTGAGTCAAGCACAGCCTCTAGTTGATCAGTAAAGGCTCTAATCGATTTTTGCTTATGATTAATTAATAGTCGTTCAAGAACATTTTGATAATCTGCCTTCGATGCTGTAATCGGCAAGCCTGTTCGCTCAAAAATCGATAATTTTAAATAATCGACTTGTGTCGTTAAAGCTTCATGATAATTGCGCCCTTTAATTTGCCAATTCGCTAACGCACGAATCCGCTCATCACCAAACCGAACATCTTGTTCACGCAAACCACGAGCTGGGCCATAGCGTTTTCCTTTTTGCCAAAGATATAATACTGCTACAGTAAGCACGATTAAACTAAGCAAAATGATTGGATCTGGTGTGACATCGAGTACTGACAAACTTGTCTCTGTTATATAATGATATGTCTCAAAATACAGCTGATCAAATTTTTGCAAATCAAAGCCCTCAGCTATAATTGCTAAATGATCATTTTCTAAAATCGATTCGTTGGAGAACCAGCTCGGCTCAACGATCTGGACGATCTGCCCCGATCCGTAGGGTTTTGAAAGAGCAATCACGCCATAATCATCGGAAATTAAAGTCTCATCATTAGGTTCAGGCACGAGTCTCATCCACGAATTCAGTGATCCACGATACGCTTCATCACTAATCGCAACCATGCCTTCGTCTTCTGAAATATCAACTGGTTTGATATTCAAGTTAAACAGTTCAACTGGCTGGTCAGTTATGAAAAATAATATCCCACCGTCTTCAACAAATGCCATATATTGATTGATTAAATCCGCTTCCATAAACATCGGAGGATTAAATAAAAACAATCCTGTTTTTGACTCTGTGCTTAACTGACGTGGATGATTGGTAAATCGTTCAACTGGTAGATTAAGTTCATTTAACGATTGATAAAAAGCTTTTGTGCCATCTGGGGCAGGTGAATCGACCCGATAGGCTGGGTATTCCTCAAGTGCAGGTTCTGTTAAATAGTAACTTGCTACGATTAATAGAGTAAACAGACCGAGGAATAAAAGGATCGCTTTTTTATCTTTAATAAATTTTAAAATCATTTTATTCCTCCTGCTTCAATGCCTGAACACGTTTGGTATATTTCTGATAATCCTCAAGCTTAACCTGTTTATTTCCATAAGTTGTCGCCTCAAAATAAACAGCTAATTGATAAAACGGTTCTGCTTTTTCCTTTTTCAAACGCTTTAGCTCTTGATAATAATCCCAATTCGTTTTCCAACGTTCTTTTATTAGCCATTGTTCGTGGTCCAATTCAAATAATAAAATTAAAAAGTGTAACCTTACAGCAGCTTGATAATTTTCAACTGTTTCTGCCTCTTCAAGCAATCGTTGATAATCTAATAGTGACACACCTTGTGCCGACATTGATTGTAAAGGTTGATGGCGTTTTAATCGTTGTCTTCTTCGGAAATTTCTAATTAAATAGATTGCTAACGATATAACCACGATACCCATAAGAATAAATAATCCAGCAACAATGATATCACCGGTCGTACTTGAAGGTGACAGCCCAGAAAACCATTTATTAATTAAATCCATTACCCATTCTTTAACCCAATCCCAGATCCGCTGGAGGAGATTACGATTATCTTGATAGTAAGCTTGATACTCCTCTTGACTTAAAATGTGATCGAGTGTAGAACGCCACGTTTCAACTTGATTCATTCATTTCCCACCTATCATACCGGGTTCCAATATTTTTATTGATACGACTCAATCATGTCTTTTAAGTCACTGCCGGTTTGTCGAACTTCTAAATCAAAATAAATAACCGCAATGCCAACAGTGAAAATCATTGATGTGATAACGCCTAACACACTAACAATCGTGGTATAAAGGACACTCATTCCTAAAAATAATGATAGCACTTCAACTGATGTACCGATAAATGTTGTAATTAAAGACAAAGTTATAAAAAGTCCAAACGTGATCCAAGTTCGCCCTCGCGTTAAACGAAAACTCTCAGATAATCCCGGCGCTTGATCAAATAAACTAATTGGTAAATAGAAACTCCATCTCGTAAGTAATAATAGACTTCCTAATAAGGCTGCTAATAAAATTAAAATAAGAAATACTCCCGCAAGTATACTGCCCATGGCAAAAGTGATGCCAATTAACACAGCAATAATAGCAACTGGAATAGCAATCACAAAAAAAGCGACAAGACAGAATAAGATGTAGCTTCCTAATAGTGGCCAAAAGCGCGCAAATGATTGACTAGCAACTTCTTTAAGATCATAACTTTGCTTGTTTTTTATCCGTTTGACAATTAAAAATACTGAAGCCGTTGCAACCGGATAGATTAAGAGACTAATCAGCAAAACGATTAGATTACCAAATAACTCAGTTGAATTAAACAACTCATCATTAGTTACCGTGTATGTATTAATAATCTGTTCAATAAAATTTTCCCCAGCAGCAAAATCACGAATTAATCCCCTTCCCGCAAAAACTTCCACGATAATTTGAGTAATAATGACTGGGCTATTAAAAGCAAGCAACAATAAAAATAGTTTTCCAAAATGATCTTTAATAATTCGAAAAGTTAAATCTAAAATTTCTCCAAATTGTTTCGGTCTTGAAAATACTTTTTCCATTTTTCTAATCTCTCCCTTAATATTCAATATTCTTAAAATTGCGTAAATCTTAAAGCGTATTCTTTCATAGATAAAATATGTCTTGCTACAAGTGTAAATTTAACAAGATTACTTGTCAATGTTTGTAACTTTTTTTCTTTTACAATCGTCTAATAAATATAGAGCAAAAAAAGGGTGAATGAAATGAGTCGATTGATCAAAATAACGATTATTCTAATTATTGGCATGACCTTATTTGGATGCCAACGTAGTCTTGATCGAGATCCTGATATAATAGGGTATGTTGTTGAGCAAGTGGAGAACAATATTCTCGTCGCAAGTGAAACCTCAACCGATTTAAGTGGTAAGGGCGGTGTGCCATATTATTATCAAATGATTTGGTTTTCTAATCCGCCAAAAGAACTTAGTTACGGTGACAAAGTAGAAATCTGGTTTGACGAGGTCAAAGATTCATACCCTAATCGTTCAACGATAATCGATTATAACATTCTTGATACCGACTCACCTAATGGTGCAACACTATGTGAAACTGAAGTTCTCAATCTCGTATTATCCGAACAAAAAACCCAACCAAATGAACTATTTGCGATACATAAAACATATTACAATAAATTTAAAAAAACCTGGAAAATTACACTCATTGAAATTTGGACACAAGAAATTATCACAATCGAATACCCCGAAGCAGACCAAATATAATTGAAAATAAACTTATCGGACAGATTTCAACTTGTCTAACTAAAATGTGTCCGAAGTTGGGCTTCTTCGGACATTTCAACTCGATAAATTCAATAAAGTGTCCGAAGTTGGTGCCACTTCGGACATTTCAACTCAATAAATTCAATAAAATGTCCGTA
>CAZONN010000032.1:0-5695 GCA_964581235.1 uncultured Amphibacillus sp. | reverse complement strand
CTCGATAAATTCAATAAAGTGTCCGAAGTTGGTGCCACTTCGGACATTTCAACTCGATAAATTCAATAAAGTGTCCGAAGTTGGTGCCACTTCGGACATTTCAACTCAATAAATTCAATAAAATGTCCGTAGTTGGGATTCTTCGGACATTTCAACTCAATAAATTCAATAAAATGTCCGTAAGTGGACCCGACCCTTGAACAAATAAACAATCAATTCTCTTACTAATGATCTCACAAAAAATTCACCTAAAATTAAACCACTAAAATCCTTTTTAAGTTTATTAAATTGTAAAGTTTGTGTTAAGTTTCATAGAAAGTGAGACATTTCACAATTCGTTCACCTTTCTTTGTTGAAAGTCTGCTATAATAGATATGTTGCCTGTGGGTATAAATATTCGGAGGTCATAATGAAAAAGAATCGTTGGCTTATAGCACTGTCTGCTATTGCCATCCACCTATCGATTGGATCAGTTTATTCATACAGTGTTTTAAAAAATCCAATCTCAGATCAATTCGGGTGGAGCGACAAAACAGTTACAGTTGCATTTACTATTGCAATTGCATTATTAGGTACGTCTGCTGCTTTTTTCGGCAAGTCAGTCGAAAAGTGGGGTCCAAAGAAGTCGGCGATTATCGCGGCTATTTTATTTGGCTCTGGACAATTGATCACCGGAATTTCGTTAGCAACAGAATCACTATTTTTATTCTATCTTGGTTACGGTGTGGTTGGTGGAATGGGACTTGGGCTAGGTTACATTGCACCAGTATCAACACTTGTAAAATGGTTTCCTGACAGACGTGGCTTGGCCACAGGAATGGCTGTCATGGGCTTTGGTGCCGGATCATTAATTGCCGCACCAGTTATAACCAAACTTTTTGAAGCGGTTGGTTTATCCAACACGTTTTTTATTTTGGCAGGTGTTTATTTCACTCTAATGTTCAGTGGTGCACTCTACATTGTTAGACCGCCAGAAAATTGGACGCCGATTTCAAAAACAGTTAAAGTAGTCAAAAAACCTGTTCAAGTTCAACAAAGCTTGCAGCAATTAACTGCTAAGGAAGCTGTTCGAACAAATCGTTTCTGGTTACTATGGATTATGATGTTTATTAATATTTCAAACGGAATTATGTTAATTTCCGCAGCCTCACCTTTGGCCGAATCTAAAGTTGGAATGTCAGCAGCTGCTGCCGCAACAATGGTTGGTGTAATGGGGTTATTTAATGGTGGAGGCCGAATTGGTTGGTCTGCATTTTCTGATTTTATGGGACGTAGTAACGTATTCCTGATGTTTTTTAGTGTTCAATTCGTGTTGATGTTAACACTTCCTAATGTGACGAATGCGTTGTTGCTACAAATATTAATATTCGTCGTTATTTCTATGTACGGAGGTAGTTTTGCTTTACTTCCAGCCTTTATTAGTGACTTGTTTGGTACGAAGGAACTTGGTGCCATCCATGGTCTGTTACTCACATCATGGTCTTGTGCTGGTGTATTTGGACCGTTACTCGTTGCTTTCATTAATGATATAACAGGTAGTTACAATGCTGCATTTTATATTTTCTCTGGTTTACTTGCGGTAGCCTTTATTGTTTCCGTCTTGATGAAGCGAAGCATTAATGCGTTCAGCACCACATCTTACAAAAAAGTAAGTTAAATTTTTTATTATAAACCCACAGCAAAAAAATCACCCATTTCGTATGGGTGATTTTTCATTTTGACTTAAGTTAATTCAAAGAGGCCGGCTGATAGTTCGTAGTAGCGTCCTTGTAATTCTATCAGTTGATCGTGGTCACCTCGTTCAATGATTTCTCCATGCTCGAGTACCATGATCGCTTTAGCTGATCGAACAGTCGATAAGCGGTGTGCAATCATAAAGGATGTTTTTCCTTCCATCAAACGATCCAAACCAACTTGAATCAATTTTTCCGTCCGAGTATCAATTGATGATGTTGCTTCATCTAAAATTAAAATTGGCGTCTCAGCTATCGCAGCTCTAGCAATCGCTAGCAATTGTCTTTGTCCTTGCGATAGACTCGAGGCATCTGACTTAAGTACAGTCTGATAACCATCTTCTAAATGTCGAATGAATGTATCGGCATTAGCTAATTTAGCAGCTGCGATCACATCTTCATCTGTCGCATCCAATCGACCGTATCTAATATTCTCCATGACAGTTCCAGTAAACAAATGCGTATCTTGTAATACCATCGATAAGGAGCGACGTAAATCTGGCTTCTTAATTTTATTGATTTCAATCCCATCAATACTAATCTTACCTGATGGCACATCGTAAAAGCGGTTGATCAAATTCGTAATCGTCGTTTTCCCTGCACCTGTCGATCCTACAAAAGCAATTTTTTGACCTGGTTTAGCATAAAGAGAGATATTATTTAAGACTGTTTTATCTTCTTCATAACCAAAAGTCAATTCATCAAAGACGACATTACCCCTTACATGTGTATAATGAATTGTTCCGTCTTGATTGACTTCTTTCCAGGCAAAATTTCCAGTCCGATAATCAACTTCAGTTATCTCATGCTGATCATTTATTTCAATCGGAACCATCGTCACATGACCCTCATCGAACTCAGGATCCTCGTCAATGACTTTAAACACCCGCTCAGCACCTGCAAGCGCAGTTAACACAGAGTTCATTTGTTGTGACACTTGATTAATCGGTTGTGATAACGTTCGTGTATATTGCAAGAAAACGATGATTGTTCCAATCGTTAGCACACCGTTTATCGCGAATATTCCACCTACCATTGCAACCAAAGCATATAAAACATATGATAAGTTGATCATGATTGGCATTAAGATATTGGCATAAACGTTCGCTGTTGTTGCATTTTTACGCAACTCTTCGTTTAACAAATCAAATTCTTCAATTACTTTTTCCTGTCGGGAAAATACTTTAACAACTTTTTGTCCTTCGATCATTTCTTCAATATAACCATTCACACGACCGAGTTCTGTTTGTTGTTGTTTAAAGTAATTGGCACTCTTACCACCAATCACACGAACAAACCAAAGCATGAGGTAGATCATGACAACGACAATAATCGTTAATTGCCAACTAAAAATAATCATCATTATGAAAACACCAATGACAGTAATTAACGAATTAATAAAGCCAGTAATACTATTTGATAATACTTGTCTTAATGTATCGATATCATTAGTATATAAGCTCATTAAATTACCATGTGTTGTTGTATCATAAAATTTGATCGGCAAAGCTTCCATCTTCTTAAAGAGATCCACACGAATTTTATATAATGTTCGAGTTGACACCCCAACCATTAGTCGATTAAAGGTATAAGTAGAAACAACTCCGATTAAGTAGACAATTCCCACAGCACCAATAATAAACACAAACTCTCCAAGTAAATCATTACTACTATCTTGAAGCATTGGCTGTAAAAAATCATCAATGACAATTTGTAAGGCAGAGATTCCGATAATATTCGCTGCTGCACTGATTACAATCGCAAAGAAAACAGTTATTAAAATCCACTTGTCTTCTTTCATATAGTGAGCGATTCTTTTGACCGTCTGACGAAGGTTTGTTGGCTTTCTCATCTCTTTTGGTCCCCCACGCATTGGGCCTCTAGCTGATTTACTCATTTGCACTCACTCCCTTGCTTTGTGATTCATAAATTTCTTGATAGATCACATTTGTTTCAAGTAAACGCTCATGTGTATCAAAACCATTAATCTCTCCATTATCTAAAACGATTATCTTATCAGCAGCAGATACTGAACTGACGCGCTGAGCGATAATTAATGTTGTCACATCTTTAAAATTATTATTAAACTCTTTTTGAATAGCAGCGTCCGTTGCCGTATCAACTGCACTTGTTGAGTCATCTAAAATCATTACTTTTGGATTTTTTAATAATGCCCGAGCAATTGTTAAGCGTTGCTTCTGTCCACCAGAGACGTTAACCCCACCTTGACCTAGATCTGTGTCATAACCTTTAGGGAATGACATAATAAAGTCGTGAGCCTGGGCGGCTTTCGCTTGAGCAATGATTTCTTCATCAGTTGCGTTTTCATTACCCCACTTTAAATTGTCTTTTATCGTTCCACTAAATAACACGTTATCTTGTAAAACCATCGCAACTTCATCACGAAGCGTTTTTAGCTTATATTCTTTTACATTATGTCCACCTACAATTACCTCGCCACTTAACACGTCGTATAAACGCGGTATCAGCTGAACAAGCGTGGATTTTGAAGAACCGGTTCCACCAATAATGCCAATCGTTTGTCCTGATTCAATCCGCAAGTTAACATCTTTTAAAACGAGATTATCTGGGTCACGATTATAGCTGAAATTAGCCTGTTTGAATTCAATGCTTCCATCGACTAATTCTAATGTTTCATCAGCATCTTGATCATCCAAAAATGGCACTTCTTCAAGACCATCAACAATTCGTGAAAAAGATGCTCTTGAGATAATTAGCATAATAAAGATCATCGATAGCACCATCAATGATATTAATGTTTGCATCATATACATAATAAAACTAGAAAGCTCACCAATATAAAAATCACCACTAACAACCATATTACCACCGAACCAAAGAATCGCTACGATACTTGAATAAATCACAAATTGCATAATTGGCATATTTAAAATAACGAGCTTTTCTGCCTTTAACTGTGTATCGTGAACAGCTTTTGCACTATCAATAAATTTGTCTTCTTCATAATCTTCACGTACAAACGCTTTGACGACACGAATATTCACAATAAAATCTTGCACCTTTTCATTTAAATCATCATACTTCTCTAACATTTCCAAAAAGCGGGGATGCGCACGACTACCGATAAAATAAAGTGCAGTTACCAAAATCGGAATCGTAATTATAAAAATCATTGATAAACGAGGGTTAATTGAAATGGCCATAATTGACGCACCAACTAACATAATTGGCGCTTTTACTGCCATTCGTAGAATCATCATTAGGGCATTTTGTGTGTTGGTAATATCTGTTGTTAACCGAGTAACTAATGATGCCGTTGTAAATTTATCAACGTTGGTAAAAGAATAAGATTGAATTTTTTCAAATAAACCAGAACGAAGATTTTTCGCAAAACCCATTCCAGCTATCGCTGAATAACGACCACTTAAGCCACCACAAACTAAAGCCAATATGGCTATAAGTATCATCAGTAAGCCAATTTTAATCGTATATGAAATACCGCCATCTCCTTGAATGCCACGGTCTACAATTAGAGCCATTAAAAATGGAATCAACAACTCAAAAACAACTTCTAGTGCGACCATCACTGGCGCTAATATCGCTTCTTTCTTATATTCCCCCAAATATGGTAATAGCTTTCTTATCATCTATCTTTCCTCCTGTCTCACTTTCAATTGTTCCATGCTAACGGAGTTCATCAGTACTTAAATTCGTCCGTAATTTTTTCAGCAGATAAATAATTTGTGCTTGTTCATCATCACTGAAATTTCGATATAGTTTCTGATCAATTCTATCCGTGTATTCCTTAAACTGATCTAAAACTTTTTTCGTTTGGTCAGTTAAGTAAATATTGTTCGTTCGGGCGTCAGTCGGATTTTTTTTCCGTTCAACAAATCCCTTTTCTTCTAAGCGATTAAGTAAACCCGTAATCGTTGGGTTTGTTAATCTAAAATGTTGTTCAATATCCTTCTGATTCACTT
>CAZONN010000031.1:6957-13228 GCA_964581235.1 uncultured Amphibacillus sp. | reverse complement strand
AGCCAAAATTATCACTTGATGAAGCGAAGGAATATGTAAATGAATCGTTAAATATTGAAGATCAACATATAGCAATTATTGAAGATAAAGCCGGAACTGACGTTTTAACATATGCTTTCTTTGGCACGCTGAATCATGATACGTATCAAATTTTTATCGATGCGAATACTGGTGACGAAGTGTTTGTTCAACTTATGCATGACGTTGAACGCAAGTGGGACTAAAGAATTAGTGAAAAAGTATCCTGAAAACTCTAAGGATACTTTTTTAATTCAATTAAAAAGTCATCTTGTCCTTGCCTAAAAACCGTATTGTTGCAATAATATATGTAGTGATAATTTAGGAGTGAGTTGTTTTATGATTAAAATTGGAAAAATACTAACGTTAGAGACAAATGATGAAAGTGAAAACGTTCAACGTTTCAGATGTCGTGTGGTTGAGCAAAAAGGCTCTTCCTTATATATTGATTATCCAATCAATACTGAGACAGGTCGTACGGACTTCTTTCCAAATGGTACTTTTTTATTTGCCTATTTTGTAGGGAATGATCAATCGATCTATAAATTTTACACAGAAATTATTGATCGGAAACGAGAGAAAGTTCCAATGTTGATGTTGCGCTATGATCAAAATAAGCTTACAAAGATTCAAAGAAGGGAATATGTCCGTGTTGATGCTAATCTCGATATATCGATAACTGATCCTGAAGGCGAGGTAGAGGTTTTTACCACAATAACAAAAGATATAAGTGGTGGCGGATTATCTGTAGTTCTTCCGGAAAATATTGAAGTTAAACCTGGCATGGAAGTAGATTTGGTGATCGTGTTGAGAATAAAAGAAGAAATTAATTATATCTTTACACGAGCAGATATAACTCGAACTTTCGAGTTATCAAAAAAAGCTAAGCAACTGTTGTCATTGAAGTTTGTTGATATACATGAACAAGATCGACAACAAATTATCCAGTTTTGCTTTGAAACTCAATTGAGAGCACGTAGACAAGCAATAGAGAATCATGAATAGACATCAAGGTTATGAAATAAAGGAGAGCTGAAGATGAGTCATAAAGGAATAGCAATTGCAATTGATGGACCTGCTGCAGCTGGGAAAAGCACAGTAGCAAAAAAAATCGCAGAAAAACTAAATTATATATACATAGATACTGGAGCAATGTATCGAGCGCTCACTCTAAAAGCATTAGAAAATCAAGTGGATCCAAATGATGAAAAATCGTTGTCTGATTTATTATTAAAAACAGAGATAAAATTAATTCAAGCTGAAACGAATCAACGTGTATTACTTGATAATAAAGATGTAAGTGAAGAAATAAGAAATGAAATTGTTACTCAAAATGTATCGGCAGTAGCTAAACACCGTTTGATCCGAGAAGAAATGGTCGAAAGACAAAGAGGATTTATTGATGAAACAAACATCGTAATGGATGGTCGAGACATTGGAAGTCATGTTATTCCTAATGCAGATGTAAAAATATTTATGATTGCATCTGTTGAAGAGCGGGCACTTAGACGTTATAAAGAGAACAAAGAAAAAGGTTTTGAAGCTGATTTAACACTATTAAAGCAAGAGATTGCTGAGAGAGATCGATTTGATATGCAAAGAGAGATTTCACCATTAGTTAAAGCAGATGATGCAATAGAACTTGATACAACATCATTAAGTATTGATCAAGTTGTTGAAGAAATTTTACAAATCATTGAGCAAAAAGTGGTGAAATAAATGTCCTTTTACAAATTTGCAAAAAATTTTGTTTGGTATTTGTTAAAGCCATTTTACCGGATGGAGGTTCATGGGAGAGATAATATACCTGAAGATGGACCGGTTATTATTTGCTCGAATCACATTTCTAATTTAGATCCACCAATTGTTGGTGGTGCTGCAACAAGAGATCTTCACTTTTTGGCTAAAGCAGAACTATTTAAAGGGAAGTTTTTTAACTACTTTTTCAGAAAGCTAAATGCTGTACCAATCAAACGTGGAACGAATGACAGACAAGCATTACGTGAATCATTAACGTTATTAAAAGAAGGTAAGGTGCTTGGTCTCTTTCCTGAAGGAACAAGAAGCAAAACTGGAGAAATAGGAGAAGGCTTATCAGGAATTGGTTTTTTTGCCCTTCGTTCAGATGCAATTATTATTCCCTGTGTTATAATTGGACCATATAAGATCGGGCGTAAATTAAAAGTAGTTTTTGGCGCACCTGTTGAAATGACATCATTACGTGAATCCAAAGCATCAGCAAAAGAGGCAACTGATAAAATAATGACTGAGATCATTAATTTGCAAAAGAAACAAGCTTAAAATTTGCATTAATACTTGACAAAACAGCTTAAATATTAGAACTTAAGAAAAGACAGTTATATTTTTGCGGTAAATTGAAGGAGGCAGTTTCTAATGGATGAATTGAATAAAGAAGTATTAGAGTTAAAGCAATTTTCTGTAGGAGAAGAGGTAACAGGAAAAGTTGTTAAAATCGAAGATGATCAAGTTTTAGTTGATATCGGTTGGAAAACTGATGGTATTGTTCCGATCAATGAATTATCAAATCTTCAGATTGAAACAGCAAGTGAAGTTGTCAATATGGATGATGAACTAACTTTAAAAATCAAAAAAATTACCGATGATGAAGTCATTTTATCAAAACAGGCAATTGATATTGAAAAAACATGGTCTGATTTAACAGAAAAATTGGAATCTGGTGAAGTGTTTCAAGCGACCGTTAAAGAAATTGTTAAGGGTGGATTAGTTGTTGATGTTGGATTAAGAGGATTTATTCCAGCTTCATTAGTTGAAATTCATTTTGTTGATGATTTTTCCAGCTATTTAGATACTGAATTATCATTAAAAGTTGTTGAACTCGATCGATCAAAAAACCGCGTAATTCTTTCTCATCGAGCAGTAGTTGAAGAAAATACTGAGCAACAAAAAGCAGAGCGCTTAGCTAATCTAGAAGCGGGACAAGTGATTGAAGGAAAAGTTGCACGAGTTACAGACTTTGGGGCATTTATTGATTTAGGTGGCATTGATGGTCTTGTTCATATTTCAGAACTTGCTCACGAGCACGTAGATCATGCAAGTGATGTGATTAAAGAGGGCGAAACAGTTAAGGTGAAAGTCCTTTCTGTTGATTTAGAAACGGAAAGAATCTCATTATCAGTTAAAGCAATATTACCAGGACCGTGGGAAAATATTGGTGAGAAAATTAAACCTGGTGATGTTGTAAAGGGAACTGTGAAACGCTTGGTTAACTTTGGTGCATTTGTCGAGGTCCTACCAAGAGTTGAAGGTCTCGTTCATATTTCTCAAATTTCAACAGAACACATTGGTACTCCGCAAGAAGTTTTAGAGGTCGATCAGGAAATCGAAGCTAAAGTACTCGATGTCAATGAAGAAGAGAAGCGCATCTCATTAAGTATGAGAGAGCTAGAAGTTGAGAAAAACAAATTAGAATTAAAGTCATACGAAAAAGATGAAGATCAAGGATTTTCAATCAGTGATGTCATCGGAGATCAATTAGATCGATTTAAATAATCAACTAAGCATGTAGTTAAATCATTGACTACGTGCTTTTTTGTATAGCAAAATTAATAAATAGCCATACTGACATAGTAAATGGAGGGATCAGTATGATCTATTTTTAGTTAAGTTGGTTAGCGATTGTTTAAAAGATTAAATTTTGCTAAACTATATAAGTTAGAAGCAACTTGATCATCTATAGAGTTGAAATGCTTATAGATGCATGGTTAAATTATAATATATCAGTATATGGTAGAAAGGATGATCCTTTCATGAGAAAAGCTGTCGTAGCAATAGTTGGAAGACCAAACGTTGGGAAATCAACTATTTTTAATCGACTAGTCGGTGAAAGAATTTCAATTGTAGACGATACACCTGGTGTAACAAGAGATCGTGTCTATTCAAAGGTTGAATGGTTAACGACTGAATTTAATTTAATTGATACAGGTGGAATTGAGTTAGGAAATGAGCCACTCCTCGTTCAAATGAGAGAGCAGGCAGATATTGCAATTAATGAGGCAGATGTGATCATTTTTATTGTCAATGGTAGAGAAGGAATAACAGCAGCAGATGAAGAAGTGACTAAAATTCTTTATCGATCGAATAAACCAGTGGTTTTAGCTGTGAATAAAGTTGATAACCCAGAAATGCGCGAGGATATTTATGAGTTTTATGGTTTAGGTTTTGGTGAGCCTTATCCGATTTCAGGTACACATGGTCTTGGACTAGGAGACTTATTAGATCGAGTTGTGGAATTATTCCCAGAGCATGATGGAAGTGCTGAAAATGATGATGCCCTACACTTCAGTGTCATCGGACGTCCAAACGTTGGAAAGTCGTCGTTAGTAAATGCAATTTTACAACAAGACCGAGTGATTGTCAGTGATATTGCAGGAACAACGAGAGATGCAATTGACTCACCGTTTGTGTTTGATGGTGAAGATTATGTGATTATTGATACTGCAGGTATGAGAAAACGTGGAAAGATTTATGAATCAACGGAGAAATACAGTATTTTACGTGCACTTAAAGCAATTGATCGTTCAGATGTTGCCTTAATTTTAATTGACGCTTCAACTGGGATTATTGAACAGGATAAACGTATTGTTGGACATGCACATGATGCAGGTAAAGCGATCGTAATCGTCGTCAATAAGTGGGATACAATTGAATCAGATCAAGAAGCGATGAAGAAGTTTGAAGAAGAAATTCGAGCACATTTTCTTTTCTTAGATTACGCACAGATTGTTTTCTTGTCTGCACTAACAAAGAAAAGAATTCATACATTAATGCCGCAAGTTCGTTTAGCGAGTGAAAATTACACGAAACGCATTGAAACGAGTGTTCTTAATGATGTAATTATGGATGCGATTGCAGTCAATCCAACGCCAACAGTTCGTGGTAAGAGGTTGAAAGTATTATATGCAACGCAGGTTGCTGTTAAGCCACCAACATTTGCTGTATTTGTAAATGATCCTGAACTTATGCACTTTTCATATAAACGTTTTTTAGAAAATCGAATTAGGGAAGCTTTTGGATTTGAAGGTACCCCCATAAAAATACTTGCTAGAAAACGTAGTTAAGGGGATGACAAGATGGAAAAAATAGCTGTATTAGGTGCTGGAAGTTGGGGCACCGCTTTGGCAATGGTTTTAAATGGTAATGGACATGACGTTCGTTTATGGACCCATATTGAGGCACATGCGAATGAAATTAATGAAACACACCGTAATGAGTTATATTTAAAAGATGTGATCATTTCAAGTGAAATAAAGGCTTATTATAACCTTAAAGAGGCGATTGATGATGTTTCAACGATTTTATTAGTTCTACCAACTGAGGCAATTAGAATCGTCTGTCAACAGCTTAAAGAAGTTTTAACAAACAAAGTGAGTATTATTCATGGTACAAAAGGTATTGAACCAGGCACTTTTAAGCGTGTTTCAGAGATGATTGAAGAAGAATTACCTAGAGAACTTTATGATGAAATTGTTGTTTTGTCAGGTCCAAGCCATGCTGAAGAGGTTAGTCTTGGACACCCAACGACGGTGACAACGACATCAAGTTCCGAAACAGCAGCAGTTCATGCTCAAAGTTTATTTATGAATGATCGTTTTCGTGTCTATTCGGGTGCTGATGTCATAGGAGTTGAATTAGGTGGAGCATTAAAAAATATTATTGCTCTAGGTGCAGGAATTTCAGATGGGCTTGGGTTTGGCGATAATGCAAAAGCTGCTCTTGTCACAAGAGGATTGGTAGAAATGGCTAGATTAGGTGCCGCAATGGGTGCCGATCCTCTTACTTTTATCGGCCTTACGGGAATTGGTGATTTAATTGTAACCTCAACAAGTCGCCATAGCCGAAACTGGAACGCAGGTAATTTATTAGCCCAGGGTCATTCGTTAGAAGCTGTCTTAGCTAAAATGAATATGGTCGTGGAAGGGGTAAGAACAGCTAAAGCTGCTTACCAATTAGGTACGGAGAAGAATATTGAGATGCCAATTACTTTTGGTATTTACAAAATTTTATTTGAAGATGCAGACCCAAGAGAGATTGTTGAACAATTAATGACGCGTTCGAAGCGAAATGAAGTTGATGAAGTTCACGAGATGTTAAAACAGTATTATCAACAAGATTAAGATGAACACCGTTAGTCCTCCTTGCATATAGTAACGTAAAATGTTTAGCAAGGAGGAGTCTAGGTGAGTGACAAACAATCAAATCTCTTTAGTCAAAT
>CAZONN010000031.1:0-6857 GCA_964581235.1 uncultured Amphibacillus sp. | reverse complement strand
GCCAATCGTTAAATGAAGAATATGATATTCCGGTTCTAGCAATGAGTGCAGAGAATATGAACGAATTATTTTTTTGTTTAAAATTATGCCCTTATAGGTCAAAGGTACTGTTTTTAAGGGGATATGGTTAGTGTTCACTGATAATCGCCAAAAAATGGGCAATGTCGTGAATTATTGTATGCCAAATGTTGCATTATAAAGATTGCTGTGTTAAGATTTATTTGGTTAAAGCTTGTCATAGCAACCTTCATAGTTCATCAATTCAAATTATATTTGAATTTAATTATCACTAAATTCAATAAAAAGCATTATTTTTATATTTTTTGTTGAATTTATGGGAAAAGTCGTATAACATAGGCTTTGTCATCAATTAATTTGGTGGTAAGAAGTATAGAATTATAAATTTTGGTGAACAAATGGAATAAAACCATTTAAATTCTAATGCTTCATGAATTTAAATGCGGAGGAGGTGAATATCATGAACAAGACAGATCTAGTTAATGCTGTAGCTGAAAAAAGTGAGCTTTCTAAAAAGGACGCTGCAAAAGCTGTTGATGCAGTTTTAGAATCTATCATGGATTCACTTAAAGACGGTGAAAAGGTACAACTAATTGGTTTTGGTACATTTGAAGTGCGTGATCGTGCTGCTCGTAAAGGCCGTAACCCACAAACAGGAGCTGAAATTCAAATTCCAGCAAGTAAAGTACCAGCTTTCAAAGCAGGTAAAGCCCTTAAAGATATCGTAAAATAATATTTACATAGGGCAAAAGAGGGTGCATACTATGCACCCTCTTTTAGTTTATCTTTTTCTCTTTAAAAAAGTATAAAACAGATGAAATGGGTGAGAATAAATGGAATCAGAATTTTTGATTATAAAGGCTGAAGAAAATGGTGTACAAGTTATAGGTTTAACTCGAGGTGAGTCAACAAAATTTCATCATTCAGAAAAACTTGATGCTGGAGAATTGTTAATTGTTCAGTTTACTGAACATACATCTGCAATCAAGATTAAAGGTAAGGCAACAGTTCAATCACGTCATGGAGAAATTGAATCTTTTAATTCAAGTGAATATTAATCGAACAATTTAAAAATGTTGGGGGAACGACAGATGGCTATCAAATGTTTAGTTCAAGAACAATTGCGAGTGCAATATAAGCAAATAACAGATGCGTCTTTGGTGAATTTTTTATTAAAAAAAGACGATCGATTGACGATTTATTGTGCATTGATTAATCAAACGACATGGTCAGTGGTTAAAAAGGTCGATATTGCAACCGCGATTGTATTATTGCAACAGTCACTTGATCTTCATCAACTCGTTTCTAATGAAATAGCTGCTAATAATACCGAAATTATTTTACATGGTGACCGGTTCAGTGCAGAGTATTATCTGCTCTTATCAAAGCATGGAGAAAATGAGTTGATTCGAATTCTTTCTTTTGCAACCAAGAAAATCAATCAATTGTTGATTCAACTTGCTGACCGAAATGTGATTAATATTTCTATGGCTGAAAGGTTACAAATGAAAATTGATACAACGCTTGTTATATACCTGTTACGTTATTTTAACTTAGATCAGGTAGAACATGCTGTTGTTGGGGAAGTTGTAGCGAATCCAATGGATGATGAATTGGTTGAACTAGCGAGCTTGATTAATGATTGTTTTAAATTACACTTTCAAAATGGGATGATCGTATGAGAATACCAGAGCAGTACAGTGCTTTAAAAGTAGAATTAGATATGGTTGATCAATTGTTAATTAAGAGGCTCTCAAAGGCTGAGGAACCGGTTAAAACAGCTACAAGAGCGTTGGTTGATGCTGGTGGTAAACGATCGAGACCACTTCTTTGTATCATCGCTAGTAACTTTGGTTCGGGGGATCCGGCACGCGCACGTCAAATAGCTGTGGCAATTGAATTGGTCCATATGTGTAGTTTGATTCATGACGATATTATTGATCATGGGACGTTAAGACGCGGTGATAAAGCGATGCATCATAAATATACAAAACAGATTGCTACATACATTGGTGATTATCTAGTTGCTGAAGCGCTCGATGTCATGTCGGAAGTTAATCACCAAGAAGCGCATCAACTTTTTTCAAAAACATTAAAGCATCTAGCTTTAGGTGAATTAACTCAATATAAAAATCGTTATCAGATGAATACATCTTTGAAAACATACTTTAAAAAGAATCGCAATAAAACAGCTCGTTTAATAGCTCTTTCGTGTAAATTAGGTGCGATTGCGACTAATGCGTCACCAAAAACTCAGTATCACTTATACTCATTCGGTTATTATCTAGGGATGTCATACCAGATTATTGATGATATATTAGATTTTATTGCGACAGATGATGTTTTAGGCAAAACGAGAGGTCAAGATTTACGTTCAGGATATTTAACGCTTCCTACATTACTAGCCATCCAAGATGATCAAATCTATCAAAAGCTGCACTCATTTTTTAAAACTAAATTTGACTTTGATCTACTTATTGCCGATATTAAAGGTACAGATGCTATTCAAAGATCTTATCAATATAGTCAATGGTATTTAGATCGTGCACTAAAAGAAATTAAACAGTTACCAGAACAAGAAGAAAAAACGATATTGTATCAACTAGTTGGTTATTTAAGTAAACGGACACATTAGTGTGATCTTTTACAAACGAATGAAGGAGATATTAAAATGCCAGATTATCAAGCATTCACTGAAATGATTAAGAAGAAGACTAAAATCGACTTAAATTTATACAAAGAGGTACAAATGAAGCGACGTTTGACTTCTTTAAGGGATAAAAGAGGGTTTGCTACATTCAGAAGTTATTTTCAAGCAATTGATAAAGACAATGAGTTGATGGAAGAATTTCTTGATAAAATGACAATCAATGTTTCGGAGTTTTTTAGAAATTCAAAACGTTGGGAAGTCTTAGAGAAAAAAATTCTCCCAGAGATCTTAAAAAAGAAGTCAAAAATTAAAATATGGAGTGCGGCCTGTTCAACAGGTGATGAGCCATACACGGTTGCTATGATTTTAAAACAATATATCGATTTAAAAAATGTTAGCATCTTAGCCACTGACATCGATGAAAAAATTTTAGAGCGTGCTAAGCAAGGCATATATACTGAGCGGGCATTAAAGGAAGTGCCACAAAAATTTAAGGAAAAATTTTTTGTTCATAAAGATTCGTTATACATAATTGATGATCAATTAAAAAAATCGATCACATTTAAAAAGCATAATTTGTTGAATGATCCCTTTCCGAAAGGCTTTGATTTAATTATTTGTCGGAATGTGATGATTTACTTTACCGATGAAGCAAAAACTCAAATTTATCATAAATTTAGTGAATCATTAGTAGATGAGGGCGTCTTTTTCGTTGGTAGTACAGAACAAATTTTCACTCCTGAGAAATACAAGCTGAAATTATTAGATACATTCTTTTATACTAAACAAGAATAGTAAACTTGAAGAAACATTCATTTATATTGAGATGAATGTTTTTTTAACGAAAAATAGCTAGGAAGTAAACAAAACTGTTGAAATGTTTGAAAAAAATGAATTATCTATTAATTTATACAGACAGAACACTTTAGGTGTGGTATATTAATTAAAATATAGACTAAATAAGGAGGAAATTTTTATGCGCTATTTAACTGCTGGAGAATCACATGGTAAACAATTAACAACTATTGTTGAGGGTGTTCCTGCCCTAATGCCATTGACTAGCGATGAAATAAATGAATCACTTCTTAGAAGGCAAAAGGGGCATGGCCGTGGTAAACGGATGCAAATAGAAAAGGATTTAGTAGACATTGCTGGAGGTGTACGTCACGGGTATACACTCGGTTCACCAATTGCATTAGTCGTTAAAAATGATGATTTTAAGCATTGGATTGATATTATGGGTGAGGATCCGATTGATGAAGATAAAAAGTTACGTCGGGTTGTCTCAAGACCAAGACCTGGTCACGCGGACTTAAACGGCGCGATTAAATATGGACATCGTGACATGCGAAACGTTTTAGAACGATCATCTGCACGAGAAACAACAGTTCGAGTCGCTGCAGGCGCAGTTGCGAAAACAATGTTAAAACATTTAGGAATTAATATTGTTGGGTATGTCAACGAAATTGCAGGAATTAAAGCAAACGAATATCCTGATTTATCTTTTGATGAAAAAGTATCGATTTCAGAGGAGTCACCTGTTCGTTGCTTAGATCCAGAGGCAAGTCAGAAAATGATGGATGCAATTGATAAAGCCAAGAAAGATGGCGATTCAATTGGTGGTGTTTGTGAGGTTATTGTTGAAGGTATGCCTGCAGGTATTGGTTCATACGTCCACTATGACCGTAAGTTAGATGCACGAATTGCATTTGCTGTTCAAAGTATTAATGCATTTAAAGGTGTTGAATTTGGGATAGGCTTTGAAGCAGCCAGAAGAAATGGTAGTGAAGTTCATGATGAAATCACTTGGTCAGAAGAAAAAGGTTACCAACGTAGTTCGAACAATTTAGGTGGTTTTGAGGGTGGAATGACTTCAGGTATGCCGATTGTCGTAAAAGGTGTGATGAAGCCGATCCCAACGCTTTATAAGCCACTGCAAAGTGTTGACATTGAAACAAAAGAACCGTTTACAGCAAGTATTGAGCGCTCGGATTCATGTGCTGTACCAGCTGCAGCTGTTGTTATGGAACATGTTGTTGCTTTTGAAATTGCAAAAGCAGTATTAGAGCAATTCCCACATGATCAGTTTCCGAAATTACAAAAAGCCATAAAAGAGTACCGAGAAGAAATCAGGTGTTTTTAGGTGAATGAACTAACGATCCAAACGAGCACAAATCAATATGATGTTTCGATTGGTAAAGGATTAAGACATCATGTACTTGATTTTTCACCAAAATCATACAGCCAAGTTTTTATCATTACGGACAGTCATGTTGAACCACTATATTTAGCCGATGTGATTGAAGCAGTTCAAAGTGCTTATCCTGTCAGCTATTCTGTTGTCCCAGCTGGTGAAAGCTCAAAGGACATTCAGATTTATTATGATCTAATGACAGAAGCAATTGAAGCTGGTTTAGATCGCGAGAGTTTAATCATTGCTTTAGGTGGAGGTATGATTGGTGATTTAGCTGGGTTTGTGGCAGCAACTTTTATGCGTGGCATCGATTTTATTCAAATGCCGACAACGATACTAGCTCATGACAGTAGTGTCGGTGGGAAAGTAGCGATTAACCATCCAGAAGGTAAAAATTTAATCGGGAATTTTTACCCGCCAGTGGCTGTTGTCTATGATGTCGAAACACTTCATACACTTTCGTATAGAGAAGTTCGTTCTGGTTATGCAGAAATCGTTAAACATAGTTTAATTCATAGTTCAGATTTTTGGGATCAAATAAATCAAATAGAACTCACTGAATCATTAAATGAAGTAGAGTTAATCAATGTTTTATTAAAAGGAATTGAAGTAAAAGCCAAGGTTGTTGAGCAAGATGAACGCGAATCAAATATTCGTCAGTTCTTAAACTTTGGTCATACACTTGGGCATGCGTTGGAATCCGAACTTGGTTATGGCGTTTTAACTCATGGGGAAGCAATTGCAATAGGAATGTTATTCGCAATTCAAGTAAGCGAGAAAACTTACCAAGTAGAATTACCCTATGAAGAAATATATAGCTGGTTTTCAAAAAATGATTACCCACTTCAGTTACCTAATCTATCGATTGAGAAACTAATCGATCGGATGAGAAAGGATAAAAAAGCTAAGAGTCAAAAAGTAACGATGGTTTTACTAAAAAACATTGGCGAACCAAAGATCGAGCAAATTGATGATCATAAACTATATGTTTGGCTAAACGATTTTATACAGGAGCTGAATCACCATTGATAAGAGGAATTAGAGGGGCCACTACAGTAAATGCAAATAATGAACAAGAAATCTTTGAAAGTACGCGAGAATTAATTTTGGAAATGATTGAGAAGAATCAAGTTGAGGCTCGAGATGTCAGTTCTGTTTTAGTAACAGTTACTGACGATCTCACGGCCACTTTTCCAGCTAAACCAATCAGAGAACTTGCTGGTTGGACCTATGTTCCAGTTATGTGTATGAAAGAAATCAATGTCCCTCATGGCTTGCCGCGGTGTATTCGAATTATGATGACAGTCAATACCACGATTGAGCAGGCGGACATTCATCATATTTATCATCATGAAGCACGCAAATTAAGACCTGATTTACTTAAATAGGGGGATTTATTTATGAGAGCAAAAAGTGTTTTTAAGTCAATGTCACCATATAAACCAGGTAAACAAGTCGATGAAGTCAAACGTGAATTTAACCTTGATCACATCGTCAAACTTGCATCGAATGAAAATCCATTTGGCTATTCTAAACAGGTAGATGCGGTTGTTCGTGAGACGGCGAATCATTTCGAAATTTATCCAGATGGTTATGCGACAGAGTTACGTCAATTATTAAGTGAAGACTTTAAGGTTGATCCAGATCAGCTTGTGTTTGGTTGTGGTGCTGATGAAGTGATTGATATTATTTGTCGCACGTATTTATCAGAAGGAACGAATACGATTGTACCTGATCCAACATTTCCACAGTATAAGCATAATGCGTTAATTCAGGGAGCAACAGTCAAAGAAGTACCATTAGTCGACGGTTATCATGACTTAGCGGCAATGTTAGCGGCAGTTGATTCACAGACTCGTATCATTTGGCTCTGTTCACCGAATAACCCGACTGGTAGTTTAATTGACCAGCAGACATTAGAGAAATTTTTAACGGATTGTCCGAGTGATGTACTTGTAGTCGTTGATGAAGCTTATATGGATTATGTTGAATCGA
>CAZONN010000030.1:0-13308 GCA_964581235.1 uncultured Amphibacillus sp. | reverse complement strand
GAAAGACAATTGGCTTCAGCTTAACTGCCTCACATTGTACGTATGGGGATGTTTTTCCAGTCATTGAAGAGTTGGTTTCAGCAGGTGCAAATGTTCGGCCTGTTGTTTCATATAATGTCAAAAATACAGACACAAGATTTGGTAGAGCGGAAGATCATTTAAAAAAGCTTGAACAATTAACAGGAAATAAACCAGTAACTACAATTGTTGAGGCAGAAACATTTGGTCCGAATGATCCAGTCGATTGCATGGTTGTTGCACCATTGACAGGTAACTCATTAAGTAAACTTGCCAACGCAATTACAGATACTCCAAGTCTAATGGCAACTAAAGCAACGATGCGTAATCAATCACCGATCGTCTTAGCTATCTCAACGAATGATGCACTAGGATTAAATGGAGTCAATCTGATGAAGCTAATTGCTGCCAAAGGAATTTATCTCGTTCCATTCGGTCAAGATAATCCTAATGGAAAACCAAATTCTTTAATCTCAAAAATGGAATTAATACCCGAAACAGTTGAAAAAGCATTAGTCGGAAAACAACTTCAACCGATGATTACCATATATTAAACTGTATTTTATTAAAAAACACTAAACAAACCCCTCTTTATCATTAGAATATGTTAAAATAGAAGAATATAATTAATTATGCTTGTGGAGAGGGGTTTTTTTATGTCAGAGACAAAAAGATATAACGTTGCTCTACTTGGTGCAACAGGTGCAGTAGGTCAAAAAATATTAGAAACATTAGAGGCAAAAAACTTTCCAATCAAACAATTAAAACTGTTATCGTCACCGCGATCAGCAGGAACAAAAATTAAATTTAAAGATGAAATTATCGTGGTTGAAGAAGCTAAACCGGAGAGTTTTGAAGGCATAGATATCGCGCTATTTTCAGCTGGCGGTTCAATTTCTAAACAACTCGCGCCTGAAGCAGTGAAGCGTGGTGCTGTTGTCATAGATAATACAAGTGCATACCGAATGGATGAAAATGTTCCACTTATCGTTCCAGAAGTGAATGAAGCAGACATTCAAAATCACAAAGGGATCATCGCTAACCCTAACTGTTCAACAATTCAAATGGTTGCAGCATTAAAGCCTATCGAAGAAAAATTTGGTTTAAAAAGAGTGATCGTTTCAACTTATCAGGCAGTTTCAGGAGCTGGTGCACAAGCAGTTGAGGAATTAAAAGATCAAGCACAAGCTTTTCTTAATGGAGAAGATATGGAAGCAAACCTGTTACCTGTTAAAGGTGAGCCGAATCATTATCCAATTGCTTTTAACGCTTTACCACAGATTGATGTTTTCCAAGATAACGGTTATACATTTGAAGAAATGAAAATGATTAATGAAACGAAAAAAATTATGAATCGTAACGACTTATCAGTTGCTGCCACGTGTGTCCGATTACCATTTTTCACATCACATGCAGAGAGTGTTTATTTAGAAGTTGAGAAAGATGTCTCAGTAGCAGATATTCACGAAGTGTTAAAAAATGCATCAGGAATTATGTTAAAAGATAATCTTGAAAGACAGGAATATCCAACACCATTAGATGCAGCTGGTAAAACAGATGTATTTGTAGGCCGTGTGAGAAAAGATTTAGATAATCCATTAGGTATTCATTTATGGATTGTTTCGGATAATTTATTAAAAGGAGCTGCTTGGAATTCAGTTCAAATTGCTGAATCAGTCGTTAAAAATAATTGGCTGTAATGTTGAGGTGAGGCTATGGATATATTAGTACAAAAATTTGGTGGCACGTCATTAAAAGATGCTGAGACACGCGAGTATGCAATTAAGCATATTCAAGCATCAATCAGAGAAGGCTATAAGATAGTTGTTGTCGTCTCGGCAATTGGGCGTGCCCCAGATCCATATGCAACAGATGCTCTTTTGGCGCTGATTAATTATCCAAATGGTAAACAATCAAAACGTGAACAAGATTTACTGATGTCATGTGGTGAAATTATTTCAGCGATTGTTTTTTCAAATGAGTTAAAGCAACGTGGTTTAACAGCAACGGGTTTAACAGGTGCGCAAGCTGGGTTTGTCACAACAGATGAGTTTACTTCAGCGAAGATTAAATCGATGGAAACAGATCGCTTAAAAGCAGAGCTACTCGTTAATGATGTTGTCGTTGTTGCGGGTTTCCAAGGTCAAACGGCTAATCATGAGGTGACGACATTAGGGCGTGGTGGAAGTGATACGTCGGCGGCTGCCTTAGGAGCTGCACTAAATGCAAAATTCATTGATATTTTTACTGATGCTGACGGCATTATGACGGCTGATCCAAGAATAGTTAAAGATGCACGCACATTAGAGGTGGCTAGCTATACAGATATTTGTAATTTGGCCTATCAAGGAGCTAAAGTCGTTCACCCACGTGCTGTCGAAATTGCTATGCAAGCTAAAGTTCCAATTCGTGTGCGATCAAACAAGTCAAATCACATTGGTACACTCGTAACCGGACCATCAGAGGACGAAAAGGGAATTGAGATTCCAGACCGTTTAATTACAGGTATCGCACATATGTCAAATATCACACAAATAAAAATTGTGACTGATGAGCCTTCTGGTTTGATGCATGTTCAAATTTTTGAAGCGATGGCAGCAGCCAGTATTTCAGTTGATTTTATTAATATTTTCCCATCAGGAGTGATGTATACCGTTCCTGAAGTATTAAGTAAAAAAGCAGAACAACTACTCATTGAGTTGGGTTATCAACCAACTTTAATTCATAATTGTGCAAAAGTTTCGATTGTTGGTGCTGGAATGACTGGTGTACCAGGTGTGACAGCAAAAATGGTTCAAAGCTTAGTTAGTGCAGGTATAGAAATATTGCAATCTGCTGATAGTCATACGACTATTTGGGTGCTAATTAATGAAACAGACCTTATTACGGCGATAAATGCCCTTCATCAAGCTTTTGACCTCAATGAATGATTCAGAAATACTAATATTAAAGGAGGGCAATGTAGATGGATTATGGTCAAATTATAACAGCAATGGTGACGCCCTTTGATGAGAATAATCAAATTAATTACTCAAAAGTAACAGAATTAATGACTTACTTAATCAATAATGGTTCAGATGCGATTATTGTTTCAGGTACCACTGGTGAATCACCTACATTATCATATCAGGAGAAAATTGACTTATTTAAACATGCAGTAAAAGTTGCCGATGGAAAATATCCGATTATAGCTGGAACAGGATCTAACAACACATTGGAATCAATTCAGTTGTCTAAGGAAGCAGAGGCAATCGGTGTCGATGGTTTATTAGTTGTAACGCCGTATTATAATAAACCGAATCAAGTAGGTTTATATCAGCATTATTTTGCGATAGCTGAAGCGACAACATTACCGATTATGCTTTACAATATCCCTGGTCGAACGATGGTAAACCTTGATATTGAAACAATCATTTCTTTATCGAAAATTGATAATATTGTCTCGTTAAAAGATTCGAGTGGAAATTTAGATGCTCTATCTAAAATAATTGCTAAAACAGGTGATGACTTTGCTGTTTATAGTGGTGATGATAGTTTAACGTTACCGATTAAAGCAATTGGTGGATCAGGAGTAGTCTCAGTTTCTTCCCATATTATCGGTAATGAACTTAAAGAAATGCTTGAAAGTTTTGACGCAGGTGACGTAAAAGGAGCAGCACGTATTCACCGTGAATTGTTACCAATTATGCGTGGTTTATTTATGGCACCGTCTCCAGCACCTGTAAAAGCGGCGTTAATTATGAAAGGCCTTGATGTTGGCAATGTTCGATTGCCTCTTGTGAATCTAGATGAAGTAGAAGAACAATTGATCCGCGACTTACTTAAGTAGGCAAGATAAGCAATAAGGAAAAGTACAATATCAATTTGGTATTGTACTTTTTGTATTAATAACGAGTAACCACTTGCTATTTAGTCAATCTGACATAGTCATTCTATGTTATAATTAGATAATCATTGGTAGAGGTAAGGGGATTTTTTTATGTCAAGAAAACGAAGAAAAAGAAAATTTAAAATCAGTCAGCCGTTTAAGTTTGAATTATACGGGATTCTTTGCGTGCTTATCGCTATCTTCGGTAGTGGAGCAGGTTCAATTAGTGACGGACTTATTACTTCTTGGCTTGAAAATAGTTTGCGATTCTTGTTTGGCTTTTGGTACATGGCTGCTTCGATTGCATTACTAATACTAGGTATCTATCTGATGATTATGAGAAAAATGCCAAAAATATTTACACGCCGAACCCTAGGCTTAGTCATTATTTTTATTGGCCTACTCTTGATCAGCCATATTGATCAATATAATCATTACTTAGCATTAGAGGATGGCTCAATTATTCGATCAACATGGAGAAATTATCTTGATTTCATCAATGGTACTGCAGGATCAAGTTTACTCGGTGGCGGTATGATCGGTGCATTACTTTACGAGTTTACATATGAATTATTCTCGACAACAGGCGCGATGTTTTTAGCGGTATTTATGCTCTTAGTGGGAACTGTTTTTCTACTTGATCTGTCTTTAGATAAAATCTTCGAGCAACAGGTTAAGCGGTTTAAAACGTGGCAAAGAGATCGTAAAAAACGGAAAAAGACGCCGAAAAAAGATCAAGTTAAAACAAAACCTATTTTACCAAGTCAAGACATGATACAAGAAGCAGACGATGAGGAAGGTCCAGTTATTGCTGCCTTTACAGAAGTTGCATATTCAGAAGAGACGATCGATCAGACGGAAGTAAGTAAGCCAGTAGATGACAATCAAAAAGCTGAAGAAGAACCAGAAATTTTGGAAGTGACAGCGATGACAGAATTGGAAAACCAGTCCTACGAGTTGCCTTCTATTCAATTACTTGATCAACCAAAAAATAAGAAGCATCAGCAGGATCGAAAAGGGATCCAACAGACTGTTCGTAAACTTGAAACAACATTTGAAAGTTTTGGTGTTAAGGCTAAAGTTGCTAAAGTTCACATTGGCCCTGCAGTGACCAAATATGAAGTTAATCCTGCAGCAGGAGTAAAGGTTAGTAAAATTGTTAGTCTACATGATGATCTAGCTCTTGCTTTGGCGGCTAAAGACATTCGAATTGAAGCACCTATACCTGGGAAATCAGCGGTTGGAATTGAAGTTCCTAATCAAGAAGTTTCAATGGTCTCAATGCATGAAGTTTTTGAAACGTTAAGAGATCAAGATGGATCTAAACTGTCATTTGTTTTAGGTCGAGATATATCAGGTGATGCGATTATTGCAGAATTAAATAAAATGCCTCACTTACTGATTGCCGGTGCAACTGGAAGTGGGAAAAGTGTTTGTATTAATGGGATTATTACGAGTATATTAATGCGGGCAAAACCACATGAAGTAAAAATGATGATGATAGATCCGAAAAAAGTTGAATTAAATATTTACAATGGCATTCCTCATTTATTAGCACCTGTTGTGACGGATCCTAAAAAAGCGGCCCAAGCTTTAAATAAAGTCGTTGCTGAGATGGAACGTCGTTATGATTTGTTTTCAGAGACAGGGAATCGAAATATCGAAAGCTATAATAATTTTGTGAAAGAATATAATGAAACTGCTGATTCGGAAGATCTACAACCACTGCTTCCATATATCGTTGTCCTAATTGATGAGTTAGCTGACTTAATGATGGTAGCGTCTAAAGAAGTAGAAGATTCTATCACTCGTCTTGCTCAAATGGCACGTGCAGCTGGTATTCACTTAATTATCGCGACACAACGGCCATCTGTTGATGTTATCACGGGGGTCATTAAAGCAAATATTCCATCTCGAATTGCTTTTAGTGTCTCGTCACAGACAGATTCTCGAACAATTCTTGATATGGGAGGAGCGGACAAGCTTTTGGGGAGAGGCGACATGTTATTCTTACCGGTTGGTTTGTCAAAACCTGTTCGAATCCAGGGGGCATTTTTGTCAGATCAAGAAGTCGAAAAAATTGTTGACCATTGTATTACACAGCAAAAAGCAAAATATCAAGAAGAAATGATTCCAGATGAGATTACAGAAACACAAGAAGAACCAGATGATGAATTGTTCGATGAAGCTGTTGAATTGATTATCGAGATGCAACGAGCAAGTGTGTCAATGCTCCAACGTCGTTTCCGAATTGGATACACAAGGGCGGCCAGGTTAATCGATATGATGGAAGATCGAGGAATTGTTGGGCCATATGAAGGTTCCAAACCAAGAAAAGTAATTATTACAGAGTATCCAGAGCAATAAATTTAACAGTTTTGTCGAAAAAAAGAGGATTATCTCGTTAATCATGTTTATTTATTGCTGATTAAGTGTTATATTGTTTAGTAATTAGATATACGAATACTAACTGGGGGATTGTCAATGGGGATAGATGATAATAGTGAATTTAAGGAAGCTTTAAGTCAGGTTAGACATGACATTGAACATGGTGTCTATACGCCGAACGAAAAACTACAGCCTCTATATGAATTTGCTAAAATATATCAGGTTTCACAAGAAATAATGCGTGCGATTGTTGATCAACTCATTGAAGAACGTCTTGTGACGAGACGATTAGGTGTTGGTGTATTTGTTAACCCAAAGCCAATTTATTCTTCTGGTATCGAAGAGCTGGGCAGTGTTTCAGAGATGATTAAGAAAGCTGGTAAATTACCAGGTACACAATTTGTTGCAGCTGAGGTTGTTGAGCCGACAAAAAGTGACTTTAACAATTTTAATTACGCGGATCTCAGATTAATTGCTCGTGTAGAGCGCGTCAGAACGGCTGACGGAGAACCGGTTGTTTATTGTATTGATAAAGTTGATAATGAAATTGTTCCAATAGGTCATATTCATCAACAGGACTCTATATTTAACTTAATTCATTCTTATACAGGTAAAAAAATTGAGTATGCACATGCTCATGTTGAGCCAATTGGATATCATGATACAATTTCAGCTATTTTAAACTGTGGTCCGGATGAATCACTGTTATTGTTAAGACAAATGCACTACACAAAAGATGACGAACCGATTTTATACTCTGAAAATTATTTCAGAAGTGATGCTTTTCAATTCCACGTCGTTAGAAAAAGAATGTAAACTTCAAAAAACCGTCATATTGGCGGTTTTTTTGAATGTTTTTAAAGTGGTAATTGTTACCTCGGTAATAATAAGGTAAACTATAATGAAGAAATAGAATCTGGATACAATATTAGATAGTTATTTTCATGTTTAATGGGATTCTTTCACACTTTATAAGGGGGTTTATTAAATGGATGTAAACATTAAAACAATCGAAAAACAAGGCTATACGTTACATATAGTTGATGATAAAAAGTTTAAAACAATTCATTTTACAGCAAAATTTCGGGCGCTATTATCGCGTGATACCATTACAAAGAGGGCGCTCTTGCCGTTTGTATTACAACAGGGGACAGCAAAATATCCTACAGCTAACCAGTTTCGTCGAGCGCTAGACAATTTATATGGGGCAACCTTTTCAATGGATGGGACAAAAAAAGGTGAACAACACATTTTAACCGCAAGAATGACACTCGCTAATCAAGCATACCTATCAACAGATGATAACATCTTAAAACTTGGTCTGAATTTTTTGAGTGATACTTTATTTAATCCAAAACAAGAAAATAATCAATTTGATGACAAAATTGTAACGAAGGAAAAGCAAACTTTAACACAGAAAATAGCATCGATTGCAGATGATAAAATTCATTTTGCCAACATTCGGTTAGTTGATGAAATGTGTAAAGATGAACCATATCACATCCATGTTCATGGTTACCCAGAAGATATTGATGCAATTACTGAAAAAAATTTGGCCGAATATTATCAGCAAATTTTAACCGAAGACAAACTTGACCTTTATGTGATGGGTGATTTTGAATCTGTAGATGTTGAGCAATTGATAGGTGATTTATTTGACCGTCAAGTTGTTAATAATGAAAGCGATCCGATCATTGCGGAAGACCGTTCTGTTCAAGAGTCTAAACAAATTGTCGAAGAACAATCAATTCAGCAAGGTAAACTGCATTTAGGTTATCGAACACATACGCGGTTCCAAGATCCAGATTATCCAGCACTTCAAGTGTTCAATGGGATATTTGGTGGTTTTCCTAGCTCGAAATTATTTATTAATGTCCGTGAAAAGAATAGTTTAGCTTATTATGCTTCATCTCAATTTGAAAGCCACAAGGGATTACTATTTGTTTATAGTGGTATTGCACCGGCTGATTTTGAGCAGGCAAAATCGATCATCCTTGAACAGATGGAAGCGATGAAACAAGGCGATTTTACTGAAGAACAAATAGAGCAAGCTAAGAGACAGATCATCAATCAATATAAAGAAACACTTGATGATCCATTTGGCATGATTGAAGTGATGTACAATCAGAAGGTGGGCAACTCTACTCGTTCAGTTGCACAATTTATTGAAGCAATTAACCAGGTGAATAAAGAGTTAATTATTAAAGTTGCTAATAAATTAGAGCTAGATACAATTTACTTCTTAACAGCTAAAGGAGGTCAAACCGATGAATAAAACAATCTATGATCAATTAAATGAGACTGTCTATCGTGAGGTTTTACCAAATGGATTACAGGTGATTTTAATCCCTAAGCAAGAGATGTCACAAACATATGGTATCTTTACAACCCAATACGGGTCGATTGACCAGTCTTTTATTCCGATTAATGAAAACGAATATGTCACAGTTCCTGATGGGATTGCTCATTTTCTTGAGCATAAGCTTTTTGAAAAAGAAGATTATGATGTCTTTCAGTATTTCACTAAAAATGGGGCATCATCGAATGCATACACATCATTTACAAAAACAGCTTACTTATTCTCTTCAACGACTGATATAATTGATAACACAAAAATTTTATTAGATTTTGTACAAGAGCCTTATTTTTCTGATCAAACAGTTGAAAAAGAAAAAGGGATTATCGCTCAAGAAATTCAAATGTATGATGATCAAGCAGATTGGCGTGCCTTTTTTGGTATACTCGGTGCAATGTATGAGCATCATCCTGTTCGAATTGATATTGCAGGTACGGTTGAGTCGATCAATGAGATAACAAAAGAAGATTTATATATGTGTTATCATACCTTTTATCATCCTTCTAATATGATTTTAACTTTAGTCGGAAATTTTGAACCGAAAGAAATGCTTGAAATGATCAAGGCAAATCAAGCGAGCAAGAATTTTGAGCAACAAGCAACGATTAAACGGCATTTTCCAGTCGAACCTGAGCAAGTATATAGAAAAAACGATTCAATTAAAATGCCAGTGGCTGTACCAAAATGTATGGTAGGAATCAAGGAGCAACCAGCAGCCGACCGAAAGCAATTTATTAAAGACGAATTGATCGCTGATATGCTACTAGATTACTTTTATTCTAGATCAGGTACCTATTACCAAGAGCTTTATGATCTTGATTTAATTGATGGTGGCATAGGTTTTGAAACTGAGCGACAAAAAGAGTTTTGCTATTCAATTATTGGTGGTAATACGCAAAAACCAGACCTATTAGCTGAAAAGATAAAAGAACAGCTTGAGACATTTAAAAATTATCAGTTAGTGGAAGCTGATTTTGAGCGGATGAAACGAAAAACTATTGGCCAATTATTAAGAAGTATGAATCGAGTTTCTGATATAGCGAGTCAAGTGACGCACTACAAAATGCTTGATTTCGATTTTTATGAATTAGTTCCGACATTAGAAGCACTAACATTAGATGAAGCGAATCAATTTTTAAATCAATGGATCAAAGCTGATAATGTTGCAGTTTTTCAAGTGAATCCAGAATGATAATACTTTTTCATAATTAAATGTAACTTTTTTGTATGTAAACAGGTCTTATTTAATGTTGAATGAAGCGAATTCAAACAAATAAGATAATAATTCGTTAAAATTGTGATTAACTCTTTTATAAATTGTGAAAATCATTTATTATAGAAATAGTGTATTTAACATACGTATCAAAAGTACTTAAGTTAAACGGATGGTGTTGTAGATGCTAATTGGTGAAATATTAAAAGATGCCCGCCTGGAAAAGGGATTTAGTTTGGAAGAAGTTTCTAAATTAACTAAAATCCAAATCAGGCATCTGAAGTCAATCGAAGAAAATAATTTTTCGATGATCCCAGGGAATTTTTATGCTCGGGTGTTTATTAAGGAATATGCAAATGTAGTTGATTTAGATTTTAAGGCACTTTTAGATGAACACCACCATGAAATACCAACTGTTGAACAAGCAGTTGATTATACACAATTGTCACGTTCTCGAAAGAAATCGTCATCATCAAAATCATCTCCATTTGCGACAATACTCCCAACTATTATTGTTTTTGTTTTATTGTTTGGTGTGGTTTTCTTTATATGGCAAACATTACAGAAAGACAAAGATAAATTACCAGACGTTGGGGAAGAGGTACAGACGGATCAATCTATCGGTGATCAGGTTTCAATCCCATCAAATGACGATGATAATCAAGATCAAAATGATCCAGATACTGTAGAAACAGATGAAACAGATTCAGATGAAAAAATTGTCGAGGATTCTGAATTGTCACTTGTATCCTATGAAAATGCTGTTTCTAATTACCAATTCAATACAACAGATGAGTCGATTGAATTAGTGATTGAATCGTCAGGTAGTAACTGGTTGGAAGTTGAAGATGACCAGAGAAATCGTTTATATTACGAAACATTACAAGCAAGTGGCTCACCAGTGACATTCGATATTTCTGATCAAAGCTTTGTTTATTTAAGATTTGGTAATCCGGCTGATATTACGATTACTGTCAATGATATCGAACTTGAGTTATCAGAAGAAATGTCACTAACGACGGTACAGGTTTTATGGCTTTATTTGAACGAACAACCAGAGTAAAGAGTACAAATAACCCCGCTCATCATGTGATGGGTGGGGTTTAATAATGAATTGTTAATTAAGGAAAGGGAGTTTTTTCACAATGAATATTCCAAATCGTATTACTTTATCACGTATATTTTTAATCCCAGTTTTTATTTTATTATTATCTCTACCACTTGATTGGGGCAGCTGGTCAATTGGAACGACGACATTGCCAATCGTTCACTTTGTTGCTGCTACAATTTTTATTATTGCATCGGGAACAGACTGGTTAGACGGTTATTACGCACGCAAATATAATTTAATAACGAATCTTGGTAAATTTTTGGATCCGATGGCTGATAAACTCTTAGTCACGGCTGCTTATGTTTTATTAATTGAACTAGACGTTGCGCCTGCATGGATTGTGATTTTAATTTTATCACGAGAGTTTGCAATAACTGGTCTCAGATTAGTAGCAGCAGGTGAAGGGATTGTATTGGCGGCAAGTTCAATGGGTAAGTTGAAAACAACTTTCCAACTCTTATCGATTATCTTTTTGTTGTTACACGATTACCCCTTTTCATATTTAGGTTGGCCAATAGGCGAAATTATGTTGTATGTTGCGTTAATTTTAACAATTGTTTCGGGCATAGATTACTTTGTTAAAAATTGGCACGTAATGAAGGAGTCTAACTAATGACAATTAAGGCTGAAATTATTGCGATAGGCACTGAATTATTGCTTGGCCAGATTGCAAATACGAATGGTCAGTGGATTTCAGAACAGCTCGCTACGAAGGGCGTAGGAGTTTTTTTTCATCAAGTTGTTGGTGATAATGATGAAAGAGTGAAATCAGCTTTGTATCATGCCCTTGAACGATCAGATTTAATTTTTATTACTGGTGGACTTGGTCCGACTGATGATGACCTGACACGTGAGATCGTTGCAAAAATTGTTGGTCAAGACTTAGTCGAGAATGCTGATCTGTTAGCTGGTTTGAAAAACTATTTTAAGCAAACTAATCGGCCACTATCGAAAAACAATTATAAACAAGCTCAAGTCATAAAAGGCGCTGAAATTATTCCGAATCCAATTGGTACAGCCCCTGGTATGATAATTAATTATCAATCATCTTTGCTTATTTTAATGCCCGGTGTACCAAGTGAGATGCGTTACATGATGACTGAATACATCCTGCCTTTCTTAGAAAAAAACTATCAATTAGAAGAAGTAATCGTCTCTAAGATGCTCCGCTTTATTGGAATTGGTGAATCACAGCTTGAAACACAAGTGAAAACGTTAATTGAACAACAAAGCAACCCGACAATTGCACCATTAGCTGCCGATGGGGAAGTAGCTCTGCGGTTAACTGCGATGGCAAATTCAACAGCAGAAGCACAACGCTTAATCAAAGCAAAAGAAAAAGAAGTGAAGGCACTAGTTGGCTCCTATATCTATGGTTCAGATGAACAGAGCTTAACTGAAGTTGTGATCAACCTATTAAAAAAGAGAAATGAAACTATTTCAGGTGCTGAAAGTTTAACAGGCGGTAAATTTGCTGATCAGTTCGTCTCAGTACCGGGTTCAAGTCAGGTTTTAAATGGTAGCTTAGTGAGCTACACGGAAGAAGCAAAAATAAGCGCTCTAGGAGTTAAACAAGAAACGATTGATCAATATGGCGTGGTAAGCAAACAAACAGCGTATGAGATGGCCAAACGAGCAAAACAAGCTTTTAATTCGACATATGGCATTAGTTTTACTGGTGTCGCTGGACCAGATACATTAGAAGGCCAACCTGTTGGAACTGTCTTTGTTTGTTTCTATCAATCTGATACTGAATATACTGTACATGAATTTCACTTTTCAAAACCACGAAATATTATCAGAGCACTTTCTGTCAAAAAAGGGTTAGAAATTATTTATCAACATTTAAAATAAGTCTCTATTTATCATTGTTTTAAGAGAATTCATCATTTTTTTGTGAAAATAGAATGAATTTTCCTTGTAAATGATAAGAACATTCATTCGCATTTTGCTTGTGTATTTTTTAAAAAAGAGTTATGATAAGAGTAGTTTAAATTTGAGGAGGAATTCGGATGAGTGAGCGTAAACAAGCCCTCGATCAGGCTTTGAAATCAATAGAAAGACAGTTTGGAAAAGGCTCAATTATGAAGCTAGGGGAACAAGCTGATCAAAAGATGGAAACAGTTTCAAGTGGATCATTAGCACTTGATATTGCATTGGGGATTGGTGGTTACCCAAGAGGTCGTGTTATTGAAATTTATGGACCAGAATCATCAGGTAAAACGACTGTTTCTTTACATGCGATTGCAGAATCACAAAAATTAGGTGGAACAGCTGCTTTTATTGATGCTGAACACGCTTTAGATCCTGCTTACGCTAAGAAATTAGGTGTGAATACGGATGAATTATTACTT
>CAZONN010000029.1:0-13585 GCA_964581235.1 uncultured Amphibacillus sp. | reverse complement strand
TCCATGAAAACATTAGCTAGTTCTTCAGATAGTGGTTGAACAGATGTTGAACCAGCCATTGTAATTGTACCTTCTAAAGTTGCGCCTACATCTTCAGCCACATCATCATTTGATTCTACTTCATCCTCAGCTGGGGTATCATTTGTTGTATCCTCTGTATCGTCTTCAGCACACCCTACTAATACGGCTGCTGCAAATAAACTAACTAATAATAGTAAAATAAACTTTTTCATTTTCATTTCTAAAAATCCCCTCTCACTTAATTAATTTTGGTTACAATAATTAGTATAGGGGACGAGTTTTAAGTTAGTGTTAATGAACTATAAAGGAATCGTAAAGAAATTGTTACGATTGTGTAAATTGCTATCTTATTCTATGTTAATTGGTTATCAATAGACGCTATTCGCAATAAAAAACAGTGATAAAATTCGATTTGAATTTTATCACTGTTTCCATATCGATTATTCATTCTTTTTCTTGGCTGCTTTTTCACGTTCATTTTTGTTTAAAATTTTCTTCCGGAGCCGAATTGATTCCGGCGTCACTTCACAATACTCATCATCGTTTAAATACTGAATCGCTTCTTCTAATGACATCGTTCGCGTTTTTCGAATTGTTGATGTTTGATCTTTGTTTGCTGAACGAATATTGGTTAAATGTTTTTCTTTCGTCAGATTCACGGTCAGATCGTTTTCACGATTATGCTCACCGACAATCATGCCCGCATAAACTTCAGTACCTGGTTCAACAAAAATTGTCCCACGATCTTCAAGGTGCATAATTCCGTATGTTGATGCTCTACCATTTTCAAGAGCAACTAGCACACCTTGTCGACGACCACCAATTGGTCCTTCAGTAAGTGGCGCATATTGATCAAATGTATGGTTGATAATACCATAGCCACGTGTTTGCGTCATAAATTCTGTCGAATAACCGATCAAACCACGTGAAGGAATCCGAAATTCTAATCGAACCTGACCAGTCCCTTGATTTTGCATATCAAGCATTTCAGCTTTTCTTGATCCGAGAGTTTCAATGATTGTACCTGTATATTCTTCAGGAACATCAATTTGAACACGTTCCATCGGCTCATGCTGGACGCCATCAATTTCTTTAATGATGACTTCTGGTTTTGATAATTGTAGTTCAAAACCTTCTCTACGCATATTTTCTACAAGAATTGAAAGATGTAATTCACCACGACCAGAAACAATCCACGCATCCGGTGAATCAGTTGGATCAACACGTAAACTAACGTCAGTCTCTAGTTGTGTCATTAATCTTTCATTAATTTTTCTTGACGTAATGTGTTTTCCTTCCCTACCTACAAATGGACTATTGTTAACAACAAAAGTCATTTGTAAAGTTGGCTCATCAATATGAAGCATTGGCAAGGCCTCTTCTTGACCAACTGGACAGATCGTCTCACCAACGTTAAGATCTTCTAAGCCTGAAAGAGCAACAATGTCTCCTGCGAAAGCCTCTTTAATTTCAATTCGTTTCAAACCTAAGAAACCAAACATTTTTGTAATTCGGAATTGTTTCTTCTTCCCGTCTTCTTTCATAACAGTCACTTGTTGGCCAACCTTAATTGTACCTCGAGCGACTCGACCAATCCCAATCCGGCCAAGATAATCACTGTAATCAAGTAACGTAATTTGTAATTGTAACGCTTCTTCCCGATTATCAATTGGTGCAGGAATATGACTAATAATCGTATCAAAGACAACATCCATCGATGGCTTTTGTTCGTCTGGTGTTTCCCCAGATGTACCATTAATAGCAGATGCGTATAGTACTGGGAAATCGAGTTGATCATCGTCAGCACCTAGTTCAATGAATAAATCTAAAACTTGATCAACGACAAAATCAGGACGGGCATTTGGTCGATCTACCTTGTTCAATACAACAATCGGTGTTAATTTTTGATCAAGTGCTTTTTTCAAAACAAATCGTGTTTGAGGCATACACCCTTCATAAGCATCAACAACTAGTAAAACACCATCCACCATTTTTAGAATCCGTTCTACTTCTCCACCAAAATCAGCGTGGCCTGGTGTGTCTAATATATTTATCCGTGAATCTTCATATTTAATTGCCGTGTTCTTTGCTAAAATCGTAATACCACGTTCACGTTCAATATCATCGGAATCCATCATGCGATCCTCAATTTGTTCATGGTCTGCAAAAGTTCCCGAAGCGCGTAGTAATTGATCGACTAAAGTTGTTTTACCGTGATCGACGTGAGCAATAATAGCAATATTACGAATATCTTCTCTTAATGACATACTTTTTACCTCTCCTCTTTCTAGTTAGCCTGCGTGCTAGATAACTGGGTTATTATAGCACACCTAATATGTGAAGGATAGTTTTTTGTTAAATTAAAATGTAATAATGAAACGTGCGCCACCAAGCGGCGAGTCTTCTACGCGAATCGTTCCATTCGAACGCTCAACAATTGCTCTAGAAATTGCCAGACCAAGCCCTGTTTCTCCGTCTTTACCTTTAATGAAGCGATCAAATAAATGGGGCATTAGTGCATGGTCAACCCCTTTACCATCATCATCAAAAATAATGTCCAACTGACCATTGTTACTGACAACTTGGATATTCACCTGTTCTTTAGCATGGCGAATCGCATTCATCACAATGTTTAACATCGCTTGGAGCATTTTTTCTTGATCAACTTGAATCACGGCATCTGTTGTGATTTGATATGTGAGTTCGATCGACTGTTCTCTTGCAATCGGAAGCGCTCGGTCAACTGTCGATTGAACGAGCTCACTAAGATAAAGTTTCCCTTGATGATCAACAATCTCATTACTATCCAATTTAGCTAATAATATCATTTCATTAATAATTTTTTTCAAGCGGCCAATTTCTGCAACGATTACTTCAAGTCCTCGTTCTGATTCTTCTCCTTGAAAGACACCATCCTTTATTCCCTCAGCATACCCTTGAATCGTCATCAGTGGTGTTTTCAATTCGTGGCTCGCATTTTGGAAGAACTGTTGTTGCGTTTTCATATAGCGCTGTAATTCTGTCGCCATATCAATCACGCTTTTTTCGACCTCTTTAATTTCACCAGTTGCTTTCACACGCTTAATCTGATCAAATTGGCGTTTTTCAATTCGTTTGAGTTGAAACTTGAGTTGTGTTAGTGGCGTAATCAATCGGTGAGTTAAATAGTGCGTTAACACAATAATAACCAAAATACCAATTAAGAAAACAATCATTAATCGATTGAAGAATATTTGCTGCACTTCTTGAATATCGTCAAGTGGCGTAATTAAAACCATTTCCTGATCTAACAATCCAGGGTAGATAGATAATGTCGAAACAACATATTGATTTTCACCGTCATACCATAAAGGCTGTTCTGTTTGTGTTAAATCATATCGATTCACCCATTCATCGATCACATCCAGATCAAGTGAACTTGAATACAGCATAACCCGATCAAGCGCCCGATTATAAACAAATAAGTACAACTCCTCATCACTCAACCAATGCGAAAAATTACTTGGCACTACTTCACTAAATAAAAATTGCGACAGCATTTCACCTTTATCTTGTAATTGATCTTTTTCATTTTGAATCAGTACATTTAATAATAGTGAATGAATCATGATTGAGACAATTGTCATCGTAATCACAAGTAAGGTTGTGAAAGCTAATGTAAGTTGAGTTTGTAATCTCATTGCTCGTCCTCTTGATCATCTCTGAAGCGATAACCATAACCCCATACCGTTTCAATCGGTAGTCCATCGATTTTTTTGCGCAGACGTTTAACTAAATCATCTACCGCTCGATCACTACCAAAATAGTCTTCACCCCAAATTAGCGTTAATAGTTCTTCTCTCGAAAAAGCTCTGTTTTGATTTTGCATTAAACTGTAGAGTAATTCAAATTCTTTTGCTGTCACTTCAATTTCTTTATCTTGCCAAAACACACGACGATTCGTGACTTCAATAATTAATTCACCAGAACTATATTCTTGGTCTTTTTCTTCCTTTTTATGTTCACGATAAATTTCAACTCGTTTAAATAAACGTTTAATTCGAGCGACTAGCTCTCTCGGGCTAAATGGCTTCGTTAAATAGTCATCACTACCAAGTTCCAGTCCTAATATTTTATCGACCTCTTCATCTTTAGCAGAAATAATAATAATTGGCACGTCACTTTCTTGCCTAATTTTTTTGCATAAATCATAACCATTCATTCCAGGTAACATAATGTCTAAAATCCACATGTCTGGATGCCCATCACGTGCCAGTTCCCATGCTTCCTCGGCATTATCAACCATAGTTAGTGTGAAATGCTCCTGTTTTAAATAGGCAGAGACAATATCTCTAATATTCGGGTCATCTTCAACAATAAAAATATGCTGGGACATTTTAATCGCCTCCTAATTAACTTCTTCTCAATGGAATAGTAGCACAACATTTGATCTTACATACTTTTTTCACAGTTTTACCGAATGTTTGCCAAAACAATTCGTTATACTAATTAGTATAAAGGAACAACAACTAATTTCAAAAGATATTGAAAGGAGACGTCGGAATGGATGAGTTTTATCATAATGAAGAAGAGAAAGATGAGGATAGAACGTTAAGCACGTTTTCTGAAACTGATCAGCAACATGACCCTGCACCGATTTCACCTAATCATAGCAATGGTAATCACAAGCAACAAAAATCTGCTAAATCAGATATTTGGAAGGTTTGGTTGGGAGGAATTTTTGGCGGGTTAACCGTGGCCGTCTTTGGCTTCTTACTCCTTTATACAGGGGTTATACCGATCGAGCAACTGATTCCAACTGATGAAGCGGCTCAGACTGAAACACAAAGAGCGCCAATTATTCAAACAGCTGGGCATGGGGATGGTGTCCCTGCAGATTTACTAAGCGACGTAGCTGGTGCAGTCGTTGGAGTATCAAACTTACAATCATTTAATCTCTGGTCAGATAGTGTTGATGCTGGAACTGGGTCAGGTGTGATTTACAAAGTTGAAGGTGACCTTGCCTATGTTGTTACAAATCAACACGTCATTGACGGCGCTAATCAAGTTGAAGTCATTATGTCTGACGGCGAACACGTTGACGCAACTTTACTTGGCCAAGATGAATTAACCGACTTAGCTGTATTATCGATTGCTGCTGAACATGTTGATACGGTTGCTGAGTTTGGTAGTTCTTCAGACTTAATTGTCGGCGAACCTGCAATTGCAATCGGAAACCCACTTGGAACAGAATTTGCTGGTACAGTAACAAAAGGAATCATTAGTGGACTCGATCGTTCAATTGAAGTTGACATTAATAAAGATGGTACACCCGACTGGAATATCGATGTGATTCAAACAGATGCTGCCATTAACCCAGGTAACAGCGGAGGAGCACTGATCAACTCTGCTGGTCAACTCATCGGTATTAACTCGATGAAAATCGCTTCACACGCAATCGAAGGTATCGGCTTTGCAATTCCAATCGATGAAGCTCTGCCGATTATTGAGCAGTTAGAGGTGAATGGCTCTGTCACACGTCCATTTATGGGAATTAGTGCAATTGACTTTTCTCAAGTACCGCCACAACACATTAGTCGAACATTAAAACTTGATCCGAATGAAGTCACTGATGGGATTGTCATTGCTGAAGTCCATCCTGGTTCATCTGCAGATCAAGCCGGTTTAAAAGTTTATGATGTTGTAATTGCTCTGGATGATCAACCGATAAATAATATGTTAGATCTCAGACAGTACCTCTATCGTGAAACTGACATCGGTGAATCAGTCACAATTAGCTATTATCGTGATGGTGAATTGCAAGAAGCTGAGTTCGTTTTACAAGGTGAGTAATCATAATCAGCTAAAATTGCTAATGGTTGAAATCATTGCCCCCTCTATGGCACAAGAGGGGGTTATTTTTTATAAATCATATCGACATGTGGAATGCCATCTTCTAAATAAGGTTCTGAAGTTTCTTTAAAACCAAATGATTGGTAAAACTCGCGTAAATACGTTTGCCCTTGGAGTTTAATTTCAGGTTCTTCCCAATCTTCTGTAATAATTTTAATCGCTTGATTAATCAACTCACGCCCGTAACCATACTTGCGGTAAGCTTGATTAACAATTATCCGACCAATCATCGGTTGATCGCAAAGCACACCTTTAGGAACAAGCCTTGCATACGCAACAATCTCAGCTTGATCTTTTTTAAATAAATGATAGCACTTCGGATCGATGCCATCGATTTCAGGATAAGCGCACTTCTGTTCAACGACAAAAATATCAACCCTGTTTTTTAGTATTTGATAAAGTTCCTCTAACTCTAGTTGTTCAAACTTCTTCAACTGCCACATGACTGATCCAACCTGTCTACTTTTTTAGTTAATTTTTCAGCATAATTTGCAACTACAAAAGCCAAATCATCATTACCGTATAATTGCAAAACCTCTAATAATAATCCCGTTTCAATTGGAACTGCATCTTTCGCTTCGAGCTTTTCTTGATTGATTTCAATTAAATTTTCTGGTAACTCTTGATTTGGATAAGCTTCCCGATAAATCTCTAGTGGGTCTAAATCATGATTGTGACACCACTCGACAAATAGTAAAATCATTTCAGCCTCGCCAGCCTGATAACGCTCAATAATAAATTGTTCACGTTCACTACGTTCCATAACATCATCACATCCTTGATAAAATCTTATCGAGTCCAGACGAATATTGCAAGTAGGAAAACACGACTTTTAAAACCAATAGGTTGAAATAGTCGCGTGAACAACTTATAATTAACTCTTGCAAGAGATCGATGTTGACACCTGAAACCGTATCTTGCAAATACGACAAATAGGTGGTTATTAAAATGGAAAAGTATCAAGTATTACTGTATTACAACTATGTAGAAATAGCTGACCCTGAGAGCTATGTCGAAGAACACAGAGCACTCTGTCAGGAACTAGGCTTAAAAGGACGGATTCTAGTCGCTAAAGAAGGAATCAACGGAACGGCATCAGGTACAATTGAAGCAACCCAAAAATATATCGATGCAATGCATGCTGATCCCCGCTTTGAAAACATGCCATTTAAAATTGACCCAGCAGATGGCCATGCTTTTAAAAAGTTGATTATCAAAGCACGCGATGAACTTGTTACCTTAAGATTAGGGGAAGAGGATATCAATCCACTTAAAGTGACAGGAAACTATTTAGAACCCGACGAGTTTTACCAAGCGATGCAAGACGAAAACACCGTCGTAATTGATGCACGTAACGATTACGAATACGACCTCGGTCATTTCCGTGGTTCTGTCCGCCCAGATATTAAAACTTTTCGTGAGTTACCAGACTGGGTTGAAGAGAACCAAGAACAATTTGAAGGTAAACGGATTTTAACATACTGCACAGGCGGAATTCGTTGTGAAAAATTCTCCGGCTGGTTAGTCGAGAAAGGTTTTGACGATGTTCACCAACTTCATGGTGGCATTGCGACTTACGCAAAACACCCAGAAGTTAAAGGCCAACTGTGGGACGGGAAAATGTATGTCTTTGACGAACGCATTAGCGTACCAATTAATCAAGTTGAGCACGTCATCGTCGGAAAAGATTACTTTGATGGCACGCCATGCGAAAGATATATTAATTGTGGCAACCCATTTTGTAATCGACAATTCATTAGCTCCGAAGAAAACGAAGCGAAGCATTTAGGTGGCTGTTCACATGAATGTCGCACACACCCAAGGAACCGTTATATCGAGCGACACAACTTAACGACTGAAGAAGTTGAAGCACGATTAAATGCCTTGGAAAAAGCTAATCAAATTATTTAATTAAAAATCACAAAAAGTATCGATGCATAAAACTTAGTATCGATACTTTTTGATTAGTAAAACTAATTAAATCTCAGACTCTTTATCTTCTCCAATAATCCGAACTTCTCGTTCAAGCTCGATACCAAAGTTTTCTTTAACCGTTTTTTGAACCATTTCAATCACGGCAATGTAGTCTGTTGCTGTTGCATTATCTTTGTTGACGATAAAACCGGCATGCTTTGTTGAAACTTCCGCACCACCAAAGCCCTTTCCTTGCAAGCCACTGTCTTGAATGAGTTTTCCAGCAAAATAACCTGGTGGTCGCTTAAACACACTACCACAAGATGGATATTCTAACGGTTGTTTTGATTCACGTTTTTCTGTTAAATCATCCATTACTGCTTTAATTTCTGTTTGATCACCTTTGGTCAATTTAAAATGTGCTTCGACAACAATATAATCGTTATCTGGAATATTGCTCGTTCGATAGTCAAAATTAAATTGCTCATTTTTCAAGGTTAAAAGTTCACCTGATCGGTCAATGACAATCGCATGATCAAGACAATCCTTCACTTCTCCGCCGTAAGCACCTGCATTCATATACAGAGCACCACCAACTGTACCCGGAATCCCACAAGCAAATTCTAATCCTGATAAAGATTGATCCAATGCATAATAAGACGTATCAATGATTCTCGCACCACTTTCGGCAATCACCATCTCACCTTGATGTCTAATTGTTTTCAAGTTTTTTAAATTCATCACAATGCCACGAATGCCACCATCTCGAATAATTAAATTTGATCCATTACCTAATAAGATAAAAGGCACGTCAGCCTGATTGGCAAATCGAACAATTGCTTGGATCTGTTCAACTGACTCAGGCATCACAAAAAAGTCTGCTGAACCACCGAGTTTAGTATACATATGATGTCTGATCTGTTCATCTATTAAGAGATTGTCAGCACCAACAATTGAAATTAGCGTTTCTTTTATTAAATGACGTTCGGTCATTTTAATCATATCCTTTAATCATATATTGCAAATTCAAGTTTGCACAATCTCAATTATAACAGGGATGATCATGATTCGCCAATAGCAATTCAGGACTGTTTTTGTCAAACGTTGATTGTTTTTCAACAAAAAAAGTACCGATTATCGATACTTTTTTAAAATTTAATCCGCCATCAAAGCAACCATTAACGCTTTTTGTGCATGAAGACGATTTTCCGCTTCCTGAAATACAACTGAATGGTCACCATCAATAATCTCAGCTGTTACTTCTTCACCGCGATGAGCAGGTAAGCAATGCATAAATGTATAATCTGATTTGGCATGTACAAGTAGCTGTTGGTTGATTTGGTAGTCCGCAAATTCTTGCAGTCGCTTTTCTTGTTCTTCTTCTTGGCCCATACTTGCCCATACATCGGTATAAATCACGTCCGCATCTTTCACCGCTACAACTGGATCTGTCGTTAATTCAATTTTTGCTCCCGTTTCTTTAGCGATCTCTTTAGCTTTTTCTACAATATATGCTTGTGGTAAATAGTCATTAGGTGAAGCAACACTAAAATCCATTCCCATTTTTGCTGCACCAATCATCAGTGAGTTCGCCATATTATTACCGTCACCAATAAAGGCTAGTTTTAGACCTGCTAATTTACCTTTAACCTCTGTAATTGTTTGTAAATCAGCGAGCACTTGACACGGATGATAATCATCTGTCAAACCATTAATTATTGGAATGGTTGAATGTTCAGCTAATTCTTCAACATCAGCTTGCTCGTAAGTCCGAATCATGATCCCATCAAGATAGCCTGATAAGACTTTAGCCGTATCTGAGATTGTTTCACCACGACCAAGCTGAATATCATTTGTGCTTAAAAATAAGCCTGTTCCTCCCAATTGATAGATCCCCGTTTCAAAAGAAACCCGTGTACGAGTTGACGACTTTTCAAAAATCATCCCTAAAACTTTGCCTTCTAAGGGGCGATAAGTTTTTCCTGCCTTTTGTTTTGCTTTAAGTTCTTTTGCTAATTCTAACAGATAGGTTATTTCTTCTGTCGAATAATCAAGCAATGTTAAAAAATCTTTACCTTTAAAGTTATTTTTATTCATCTCTGTGCACCTTCCTTTTCGTCAGACTCTGCAAATCAACCTGCTAACTAGTTGATTACAATTCGTATCTTTTGTATTATTATGCACTATTAAGAATATTAATTCAATGATTATTTTAATTTTTCGCAGTTTTATTTAACTACTCTATCGTATATACTGAAAAATAGTAACACGTAACCTTTTTAATACAGGAGCGTCTAATTAAGTAGTTAAACAAAGGGGGAATGGTTATGAAAAAAATAGTCGGTTTAATCTTAGTTAGCTTAATTATATTAATTGGTTGTGGTAGTAATGATACGAGCACTAATCGAGCAACTTTTGATATGGCTGTTGACGATGGCGCATATACTGAAGAGGCATCATACGATTCTGATATGGCCGGAGATTTTTCTGGAAGTCTTCCGGTTGAACCTGGTGAACCGACAGCACCTGATTTGGATCGATTGGAAGAAACAAACCGAAGAATGATTTACAACGCATATCTTGATTTGGAAGTTAAACAATATTTAGATGTCGTTTCGAACATCGAACAAAAAGTAACCGAAATGAATGGGTACATTGTTGCGAATCAAACAAGTCGATTGGATGATCAGCTACATGAAGGAAGCTTACAAATTCGAATCCCACAAGAATCGTTAGACAGCTTTTTTGACTATCTAGAAGGACATGATCAAATCTCAATCAATCATCGTGATCTCGTTGGTGAGGATGTCACTGATCGATACATTGACTTAGCAACTCGACTGGAATCTCGTGAACAACTCGAAGCTCGCTTGTTAACGTTTATGGAAGAGGCAGAAACGACTGAGGATCTATTAAATATTTCCAGAGACCTAACTAACGTTCAATACGAAATCGAAAGCATAAAGGGTCAATTGAATTATATTGATAACCGAGCTGATTTAGCAACGGTTGATTTATATATCATCGAACAGCAAACAGAATTTGCGCACGATCAGAATTTAAATGTTTGGCAAAGAACGAAAGAACAGTGGCTAAATAGCTATAACAACCTGTTAATTGGTGGGGCTAATTTATTTGTTTTCGTTGTTGGTAACTTACCGGTAATTATCTTGATCGTAATGATTAGCGGAGTCATTTATTTCGCTTATCGTAAACGAAAAGCAAAACGGACGGTTGAGTAAACAGCAAAAAACCTTCAATCCTTAGTGGTTGAAGGTTTTCCTTATTTAGTTGAAAACTGCACTTTTTAATTGTTGTTTTCGTTCATGTCGTTCGAAGGCTAATTCAATTAAGCGGTCGATCAATTTAGGATATGGTAATCCGCTTAGACCCCATAAACGAGGATACATACTGATTTTCGTAAAGCCTGGGACTGTATTGACTTCGTTAACGATCAACGTCCCGTCAGGTTTCATAAAGAAGTCAACGCGAGCCATTCCTTCACAATCTAATGTCTTGAATACTCGTAAAGCTTCTTCTTGAACTTTTTTTGTCTGCTCATCAGTTAATTCTGCTGGTGCAGATAATTTTGCGCCTGACTCATCAATGTATTTTGATTCATATGAATAAAATCCTGATTGTGGTAAGACCTCACCCGGTACTGAAGCAATCGGATCGTCATTACCAAGGATCGCACATTCAATTTCGCGGCCAATAATTGCTTCTTCAATGAGTACTTTGTCGTCGTAAAGAAATGCTTCTTTAATTGCCTGTTCGAATTCAGCTTCTGTTTCTACCTTGTTGACGCCCACTGATGACCCCTGGTTAACAGGCTTAACAAAGAGTGGTAAGCCTAGTTTGTCTTGAACAAAGACGAAATCAATGTCAGCTTCTTGATGCTTTTTATAAACAAGCCCGTTCGCTACAGAAATCCCTGCATCACGTAAAATTCGCTTAGCGAAGTCTTTGTCCATACTAACGGCAGAACCTAATAAATCAACACCGACAAAAGGCAAATTCAATGTTCGCAATAAGCCTTGTATGCTGCCATCTTCACCTAATGTTCCATGAATAATCGGGAAAATAACATCGATTTGTGGTAAAGACTGCTTGGTCTCATAATTGAAAATTTGCCCTTGATGTTCACCTGGTAAAACAGCAATTTTAGCCCCTGTTTTTTTCAGCGCAATCGTCTTCGGATCATGTGCATTAAGTAAAAAATCAGCTTCCTCGTTAATTTGCCAACCACCATTTTTATCTACTCCGATTAAGACAACGTGATACTTCTCACGGTCAATCGCATCAATAATGTTTTTAGCGGATTGTAATGAAACTTCATGCTCTGCTGATTTACCTCCAAACACAATCCCAACACTAATCTTCCCCATCAATTTCAGCTCCTTCAACTATTCACCTAATCTAATTTTAGGTTTGCGGAATAATGCCATTAACCCGGCAATTATATAAAATATGCTGGCCATAAGGGCGATAAAAAATTGGAAAAACCCAATAAATATTCCTACAATTAAAAGAAGAATACCAGCAATTTTAGGTCGTTTATCATTTTTCAATAGTAAAACACTGACTATACCAATTATTACTGTAATAATTGTGATGACAATAATAATCAAACCAACTGTTCTTAATGTTTCTACAAATTCATCATAAGTAGCAATATCCTCATCATCTGCTTCAATTGCTATCTCATCTTCTAAATATTGTTCATATAAATCCATCGCTGCTTCATCATCATGGACATTGATGATTGTTGCTCTTGTTATCCCAAAGAAAAAGAACACAGCCATCCCCATAATGACCAAGAATATCTCAATTTTTCTATTTATCATTAGTAGTCAACACCTCTCTCTTTCCGATCTCTTTACATTCTAACACAAAGGTAGATTGACTGACTAATTTAATTATAGTCGGTTTTATTTAATTTATGAATGAAGATTTCTAGCAAAATAATCAGACAAAAACTGAACAAATCCTAATGCTTCTGGATGACATCGCAACTTAACTTAACGAAAGATTCGGTCACTAATCTTGGCTGATCGGCTAAAGCTATTTCTGAAATAACTGCTATACCATCTGCACCAGCTTTTCTAATTTCAACAAGGTCTGACTGCGTAATCCCACCAATTGCGACACTTGGGAGTTGTGGCGTTGCTCTAATAATCTCGATCATTCCCTCAAGTCCAATCGGTTGTTTAGCATCACTCTTCGTTGTCGTTGAAAAAACGGGACCAATCCCGATATAATCAACCGCTTGTTTTTTCGCTTCAATTGCCTGTTTGACCGTTGTTGTTGACAGGCCAATTTTCATTTTAGCCGGTGCTATCTTCCTAATTTCCTCGATTGATAGATCATCTTGCCCAACATGAATTCCATCTGCATTCAGTCGAATTGCAAGTTCAAGGTCGTCATTGACGAAAAACGGTACCTGATATTTTTGACAAAGCTCTTGCATTTGCTTTGCTAATTGAAATTTTTCTTCACCCGTCTTTGCTCCAACACCTTTTTCACGAAATTGAAAACAAGTTATTCCACCTTGTAAAGCTTGCTCTAAAACGAATAACGGGTCTTGATTTTTTAGATTTTGACTACCAAGAATAAAGTAGACCGCCAGTGATTTACGATTAAACGTCATCTCAACTCACGCTCACTTTCTCAATCTGAAGTCTTTCATTTATATCGGCTTCTTTCAGTTCACTTAACGCATCTAGTAATGCGATTTGAAATTGGCCAGGAGATGTCG
>CAZONN010000028.1:0-13635 GCA_964581235.1 uncultured Amphibacillus sp. | reverse complement strand
GAAATTATATAAATGATTTTGTAAATATATACATAAAAAATATAGGATTGTGTGATAAACTATAAGTAAATTGTTAACTAAGGAGTCGCTCATAGATGAAGTCAATTATTGATCAATTAAAAAGATTTAATAAACCAATTCAAGTTACGTTAACCTTATTAATCATCGGTGTGACGATTACTCTGGCAACTTTATCAAATGTGTATACAGAAACTTATGAAATCGAGCGTTATAGTATTTCAAGTGATACGATTAAATCGCCGGTCACGGTTGAGGATACAAGGGAAACAGAGCGGCGAAAAAGGGAGTCACTCAGCGCTGTTGAAGATCGTTATCTGATTACTGCTGAGATTGCTGAAGAGCGGATTAATTATATTGATGAATTGTTTGGTGTTATTGAAACCGTTAATCAGCCTGTGAAACAAGTTGAAGTTGAGACTGAAGAGGCTGAAGCTGGAGAGGAAAAGGAAACTGAAGGTGAAACAACACCTGATCGCTCACTAGAATCTGAACAACCTCTACCAGTAAAAACGACAGCAGACAAGTTAATCGAGTTTAAAGAATTAGCCAGTCAAGAAATCGTTAAAAATATCGCTGAAGAAGATCTCGTCCAATTAATTAATACGAGCGATCGTGAAAAAACGATTGCCTATGAACTTTTAACAACGACCTTGAATGAAATTTTTAATGAAGGAATTAAACAAGAAGAACTATCAAATGCAAAAGCTCAGCTTGCCCAACGATTTCAGTACTCGACATTGCGCAATGAATTAAAAGAAAGCCTTCTTCAAGTTGGTGAGTTTGCCTTAGTCGAGAACTCTTTTTTCTCACTGGAAGAAACGTTAGAAGCTGAAAGCCAAGCGATTAATAATGTTGAACCAGCGATGATCCGAGCAGGAGAAGTGATTGTTAGAGAAGGGCAAACAATCACAAATGAAATTTACGATAAATTAGATCTTGTTGGATTGTTAAATAGTGATCGAAATTTATTTCCAGTAATCGGACTTGTTGTACTCGTTCTATTATTGATATCATTGATTAGCTACAGCTTATTGACTTACATAGAGAAACGTTATTTACAGTTTAACTATTTATTCACATTAATTATTATTTCAGTTGTGATGGTCGGCTTAATGAAGGCGATAAGTCTATTCAGTACTGATACGAATAAACTATATTTACTAATGCCGATTGCTGCAGGCTCTATGTTATTAAAGATATTATTTAAGGAACGCTTAGCAACTATCTTTGCGATAGTCTTTTCAATTGTTGGAACGGTTATTTTTAATGAGCAGATTCCAGGTTCATTAAACTTAGAAGTAGGTGTCTATTTCTTAGCTGCACAGTTGTGTAGTATTGCTACTCTAGTTGCAATCAAAGATCGCATTGCAATCTTTAAAACAGTTGCTATTTCAGGTATTGTTAACGTACTAATTATTTTAAGTTTTATTTTTCTATCCTATGATAGCTATCAACTTTCAAATATATTATTGTTCGTAATATTTGCCTATGTGTCAGCTTTAATGGCTGGGATTGTTGCAATTGGCGCATTGCCATTTTTCGAATCCGTGTTAAAGTTGTTATCTGATACAAAGTTGTTAACATTAGCGAACCCGAATCATCCATTGTTAAGACGTATTTTAACAGAGGCGCCTGGAACTTATCACCACAGTATTATGGTAGCGAATTTAAGTGAAGCTGCTTGTGAAGCAATTGGCGGAAATGGATTATTAGCCCGGGTAGCATCTTATTATCATGATTTAGGTAAAACTAAAAAGCCTCATTATTTTATTGAAAACCAAATGGGGATGGAGAATCCACATAATTTTTTAGATCCTAAACAAAGTGCTGATATTATCATTAATCACCCATACGATGGTGCGAATATTTTGCAAGAACACAAAATGCCAATAGAAATTATTAATATTGCTAAGGAGCATCACGGGACATCTTTATTAAAATACTTTTACTTTAAAGATAAAGAGACAAATAAAGACGTCCAAGAAGAAACTTATCGTTATCCGGGTCCATTACCTCAAACGAAAGAATCAGCGATTGTTTCTTTATGTGATCCGATTGAGGCAGCTGTTCGATCATTAGAACAGCCAACTAAGGAAAAAATAGACAAATTAATTGATCGTATTATTCAGGATCGATTGCAAGATGGTCAATTAAATGATAGTAATTTAACGTTCAAAGAGTTAACAAAAATTAAGCAAACGATTAGTGAGACATTAACAGGGATTTATCACTCAAGGATCCAGTATCCAAAAGATACGAGGGAGGCAGAATAAAATGAATATCGAATTTATCGATCAAACGGATTCAGTTGATGAAGGCTATACTAAATTGATCAATGATTTATTAATATTTGCAGCAGAACAAGAAGAGGTTGTCAGTCATGCGGAAATGTCTATTTCATTTGTAAGAAATGAAGAAATACAAGAAATAAATCGAAATTATCGTGGAATAGATGAACCGACTGATGTGATTTCTTTCGCATTACAAGAATCAGTTGAAGGAGAGGTCACAATTAAAGGAGAACAATTGCCACCACTAAACCTTGGTGATATTGTTATCTCTGTAGACAAAGCACATGAACAAGCCAAAGCATACGAGCATAGTCTGAAAAGGGAATATGGCTTCTTAGCCTTACACGGATTTTTACATTTACTTGGCTATGACCATATCGATTATGATCAGGAGCAAGTAATGTTTAAAAAACAAGAGGACATTTTAGATGCGTTTAGATTACCACGAGAATAAAAAAAATCGTGTTGGCTTTGGCTATGCTATAAATGGTTTGAAATATGCATTTAAAAATGAAATAAATATCAGAATTCATTTTATCATTGCGTTACTAGTGTTGGTTGGAGGATTTGTTTTATCGATCTCCTTACTCGAATGGGTATTATTAATTTTAATGATAGGCTTTGTTATTACGGCAGAGTTATTAAACACAGCTGTTGAAACAATGTTAGATTATTTAGCGCCAGACTGGCATCCAACCGCAGGCTCAATTAAAGACTTGACGGCTAGTGCAGTGTTGGTGACAAGTATCGTTGCTTTTATTATAGGTATAATTATCTTTTTACCAAGAATAATTGAATTATTTTTGAATTAGATTTGGAGGACAAATGATGGAAAAAGAGACATACAAATCAGGTTTTATAACAATTATCGGACGCCCTAATGTTGGGAAGTCAACATTTTTAAATCGTGTAATAGGTGAAAAAATTGCAATTATGAGTGATAAAGCACAGACAACTAGAAATACAATCCAAGGTGTTATGACTGATGATGAGGCACAAATCGTCTTTATTGACACACCTGGGATCCATAAACCAAAACATAAGCTTGGGGATTTTATGGTTAAGATCGCAGAGAATACTTTAAATGAAGTTGATGCAGTTTTATTTATGATTAATGCTGCTGAAGGCTATGGTCGAGGCGATCAATTTATTATTGATCGATTAGAAAGCATTAAAAAACCAGTTTATTTAATTATTAATAAGATTGATCAGATTCATCCAGATCAATTGTTTGATTTAATCATCGAATATAAGGATAAATATGACTTTGAAGAAATTGTACCCATTTCTGCATTAGAAGGGAATAATGTCGATCATTTATTGTCTGTTTTAAAGGGACGTTTAGATGTAGGTCCTAAATATTATCCTGATGATCATATAACAGATCACCCGGAACGCTTTATTATTAGTGAGTTTATTCGAGAAAAAGCATTGCAATTAACAAAAGAAGAAATTCCACACTCACTGGCAGTTGTGATTGATAAAATTGAGCGTAAATCAGGTGAAAAAGTTCAAATTCATGCGACAATTATTATCGAGAGAGATTCACAAAAAGGAATCATTATCGGTAAACAAGGATCGATGTTGAAAAATATCGGTGTTCAGGCAAGGAAAGATATCGAGCGTTTGTTAGGGTCTAAAGTTTATTTAAACTTATGGGTTAAAGTTCAGAAAAACTGGAGAAATCGTGATCATTATCTACATGAATATGGCTATAACCACACTGATTATTAGGTCTAGATTTGAAATATTCATGGCAATAATTAATCAACATTGATCGTTTAACATTGGTCATTCTATAGATATAGATATTTTAACTAAAAGGAGGAAGGTGGGGCAATTATGCACAATTTACCTTGGATCGTTTTTAGTAAAACAGGAAATATCGAAACCTATCTACTTATGAAAGACTATGATACAGAACTAAGTGAGGAACTAATATTAATGGATGAATCACAATCTGAGCAATTTGAGCAGAGTGATTAAAGGATGGATAACAGGTGTTAGAAAAGGTTGAGGGCGTTATTATCCGTACACAGGACTATGGGGAAACACATATTATTGCGACACTCTTATCTAATAAATTGGGAAAAATAGGTGTTCTTGCAAGAGGAGCTAAGAAGCCGAAAAGTCGAATGTCTGCTGTGACGCAGTTATTTATTCATGGTGAGTATCTCGTTCGAATTGGTAAAGGATTGAGTGTTATTGAGCAAGGTGATGTGATTCAATCACATCGAAAAATTAGAGAAGATATATTCCTTACTGCTTATGCAAGTTATATGGCGGAGTTGACTAATATTTTGCTTGATGAAAAGACACCAAACCATTACGTGTATCAACAATTTTTATCATCTTTAGATGGCATTACTGAACAGAAAGATCCGTTGGTATTAACGATGATGTATGAAATGAAATTGTATAAAGTTGCAGGTTTTGCACCGATTATTGATTATTGCCAAAATTGTCAGCGAGCAGATCAAATCAGTGCCTTTTCAATCAAGGAAGCGGGAGTCCTTTGTCAAAGATGTTTATCAGTTGATCCGAACCATCACTCGATAAATCAAACCCAATATAAATTGCTTCGTATGTTTGCAGAAGTTGATATGGAACGAGTTGCAAATATAACCGTTAAAGAAGAAAATAAGCTGATCATTCAAAACATATTAGAACAATATTATGAAACATATGGTAGTTTAGCACTCAAATCAAGAAAGTTTTTAAAGCAAATTGATAAGTTAAAATAATTGAACTTTAAATTTATAAATCTGAATGCAATTTAATTACTTAGGTAGCATTAGAGTGCATTCGGATTTTTCTTTATGGAATTTTTTGCTGACAAATAAATACTTATTTCTATACTTAATAAGCACAGGGACATAGTTTCCCCTAGTACGTAATACAAGCTTTCAGTATCAAATAACTAGAAACTTCGCTATAATACTGAAAGAAGTCATTTCTTTTATCAAAATGAACATGTTTTTATAAGAGTGTCGTTTTTATTGTATATTGCAAAACAGGGAGTTGTTGAGATGTTTGTAAACTGTAAGAGATTTTTTGCTGTTTTATTAGCTATGGTAATCTTATTCAGTAGCCATCCAAACATAAGGGCTGAAGAGGTAACCACTTATGATGTTGTGATAAAAGGTGGAACAATTTATAATCCATCTACAGATCACGAATTAGAAAACTATAACATTGGAATTAATGAATCTAAAATTGAACGAATTACTCAAGAAGAATTAATTGGAATCACAGAGATTAACGCAGATGGACTAGTTATATCACCAGGATTTATTGACTTAGTTTCATATGATCCTAATCATGTAGGGATTGAATTTAAAGTATTCGATGGTGTAACGAGCAACTTGGCAATGCATGGTGGTACTGAAGATGCAAAGTCATGGTACGAAAACTGGGATAATAGTGGGGTCATCACTAACTTTGGCGCCTCAAGTTTTATTACTAGACTTCGTTGGCCTATTATCGGTGCAGGAATTGATAATGAAATGACTGATCAAGCTGATATCGATAAGTTAGTAGCAGAAACTAGAAAAAACATTGAAAATGGTGCTTTGGGAATATCATTTAGCTTTGAGTATGTTCCAGGAGTCAAACATGAAGTCAAACCATTACTAGAGCTTGCAGCAGAATATGATGTACCAACCTTCTATCATTTGAGGTACTCAGATGAGGAAAATGGATTGGACGGGATACAGGAAGTAATCGATTATGGTGAAGAAACAGGCGCTGCTATTCATATTATGCATATAAATAGTACTGGTGGAACGTTTGTAATGGATCAAGCATTAGAAATGGTCCACACTGCAAGTGCAAATGGACTAGACATCACAACTGATTTTTACCCGTATGATTTTTGGGCAACTTATATCAATTCAGCAAGGTTTAGACCGGGCTGGCAAGATCGATTTAAAATTACTTATGAAGATTTGCAAATTGGTGCAACAGATATTAGGATAACTGAGGATACCTTTGATTATTATCGTGGTCAGTATCTATTAGTTGCAGCACATGGATCGATGCCAGTAGATGAGTTGCAAATGCTTTTAAAAGATCCTCATACGATGATTGGAAGTGACACGATTATTGAACCTGGTCATAATAATCACCCAAGAGGGGCTGGTACATATAGTCGAGTTTTCGGAAAATATGTAAGAGAAGAGCAAGTACTTTCAATGATGGATGCTATTAAGAAAACATCTTATTATCCTGCAAAAAGAATGGAAAGCGCTGCCCCTTCTATGCATTACAAAGGTAGAATTGAAGTAGGTGCGGATGCAGATATTACAATTTTTGATCCAAATACGATCATCGATAAATCTACAGTAGAAGCACCTGGAACACATTCTGTCGGTGTTGAATATGTGTTAGTAAATGGTGTCGTAGTTAAAAATAAAGACGGTTTAGTAAATGTTGAGAAGCCAGGTAAACCAATTCTTTCATATTTTGTTGATGAAAGAGTTCATAACGAGCCAATCAAATTTGAATTAACGCATGATCAAAAGTCAACTAAAATAGATCAAGTCTATGAAATCAACAATGAGGTGTACTTACCTTTAAGCGAAGTGTTTAAAGCGCTAGCTTTATCTGTAGATAGTTCAAAAAGTGGAGAAGTAGTCATTGATGAAAGAATATATTTAGAACTTGGAAGTCACTTAGCGCATATTGATGAGGAAAGTGTTGAGTTGAATGCTGAGCTAATTATATTCAACGAAGACACTTACATTCCACTAAGCAGTCTAAAACAAGCTATTTCAAATCTGTATGAAGTTGATATAAGTGAAAATAGTGTAAACTTAACATCTAAAGAATTGGCGGAAGAACCTAGTGATATTGAAGAGATAGAGGAAGACAAAAAAGGAGATAATGCTACAGACATTGTCGAACAGGCTGAGGGTAATAACTTAAACCTGATCATTATTCTTAGTTTAATTGCTCTAGTGTCAATTATTCTGATACTCTTAATCATTAAAACTAAACGGAAGAATGACTAACTCATCATATATCTATGGTTAAAAATAGTAATTGAAATTTTACCGCGATAACATTCGATTTAACAAATAAACCATTAATTCTATAAATGAACAGATAGTTTTAATTTAAATCTAAAATTGACAAATCAAGTTGAATTACGTATAATTATTTCATATGTGATGAAAGAGAAGAGTAGATCTTACACGAGTTATTTGAGCGAATCTGGAATAGTGTGAGCCAGAGATAACAGGAGATTGAACGGCACTCTGGAACATGGTTTATTTAAAGTGACTAAAGTTTTTAGCTTTAGTAAATAGGGTGGAACCGCGGAAACCCCGTCCCTATGTCTTAAAAATTTAAGGCATAGAGACGGGGTTTTTTTCATTGTTTTTTAAAAGAAAGAGAATGAATTGGAGGAATAGATTATGCATATTCAAGAAATGATTATGACGTTGCAAAAGTTTTGGGGCGATCAAGGCTGTCTGTTAATGCAAGCTTATGATACTGAAAAAGGGGCAGGAACAATGTCACCGATGACCTTACTACGTAGTTTAGGTCCAGAACCATGGAATGTTGCTTATGTTGAGCCTTCTAGACGACCAAATGATGGCCGTTATGGAAATAACCCAAATCGTCTTTATCAGCACCATCAGTTTCAAGTTGTGATGAAGCCATCACCTGATGATATTCAGGAGCTATATCTGGAGTCGTTAAAAACGTTGAATATCGACCCACTAAAACACGATATACGTTTTGTTGAGGATAACTGGGAAAACCCAACACTTGGAGCGGCTGGTTTAGGCTGGGAAGTGTGGCTTGATGGTATGGAGATTACTCAATTTACTTATTTCCAACAAATTGGTGGACTTGAAGCAAGTCCTGTTTCGGTTGAGCTGACTTATGGTATTGAACGACTGGCATCATATATTCAAGACAAAGAAAATGTCTTTGATTTAACGTGGACGGAAGGTGTAACAGTTCGCGATATCTTCTATCAACCTGAATATGAACATTCAAAATACACATTTGAAGAATCAAATACAGATATGTTATTTGATTTATTTAATCAATATCAGCAAGAAGCTCAACAATTAATGGAAAAAGGCTTAGTGTTTCCAGCATATGACTATGTGTTAAAGTGTTCGCATACTTTTAACTTACTTGATGCCAAAGGCGTAATTTCAGTAACAGAAAGAACGGGTTACATTGGTAAAGTACGCGATTTAGCGCGTGAAATTGCAAAACTTTACGTTCAAGAGAGAGAAAATCTTAATTTCCCAATGTTAAAAAAGGAAGGTGAATCAATTGTCGAAAACTAATGTTTTATTTGAAGTAGGCTTAGAAGAAATGCCGGCTCGGTTTATTGCTGAAACAGAGAAGCAATTAATAGACCGAACAATTAATTGGCTTGAAGAAAACCGGTTAACTTATCAGTCGTTAAAAACATTTATTACACCAAGACGATTTGCAATTCAAATTATTGATTTAATCGATAAACAAGAGGATCTTGAAACAGAAGTAAGAGGTCCTGCCAAAAAAATCGCTCTTGATCAGGCTGGTGATTGGTCGAAAGCGGCAATTGGATTTACTAAAGGTCAAGGAGCTTCTGTTGAGGACATTTATTATCAAGAGATAAATGGTACGGAATATATCTTTGTCAAAAAATTCACTGCAGGAAAACAAGCAAGTGAGATTTTACCAACTTTTAAAGATGTTATTTTATCAATGACATTTCCAAAAAACATGCGCTGGGCTAATAGTCGTTTGCGTTACATTCGCCCAATTAAATGGCTTGTTGCACTGCAAAACAACGAATTAATTGAGTTTGAAATTGAAGGAATTAAAACGGGCAACACGACCAATGGTCATCGTTTCCTAGGTGAACAGGTGGTTATCAGTGATCCATTAAATTATGAAGCACAGTTACTTGAACAATATGTAATTGCTGATCGAGAGAAACGTCAAACGGAAATATTATCGCAGCTAAATTCACTTGCGGACAAACATAATTGGCAAATTGACATAGAAGCTGATTTATTAGAAGAAGTAACTGAATTGGTTGAGTATCCAACAGTATTTTCAGGGAAGTATAGTGACGATTACTTAGTTATACCTGAAGAAGCATTAATTACTTCGATGAAAGTACATCAACGTTATTTTCCTGTTCGAAACAAAAAACAAAAACTGCTCCCGTTCTTTGTAGCCGTTAGAAATGGGAATGCTGAATACATTGATAATGTCGCTAAAGGCAATGAGAAAGTATTAAACGCTCGTTTAGCGGATGGTCTGTTCTTCTATCAAGAAGACCAAAGAAGAACAATAGACGAAAACAATGCAAAGCTAGAGAAGATTGTTTTTCAACAACAGTTAGGAACTGTGGCTGAAAAAGTTACTCGCGTTCGCAATAATGCTAAAGCAATTGCTGAACACTTAGGTTTAGCTGAACAAGAAATTAATCAAGTTGATCGTGCAGCTTCAATAAGCAAATTTGATCTTGTTACGCAAATGGTTGATGAATTTCCAGAACTACAAGGAGTTATGGGGGAAAAGTATGCTGACATCTTTGGAGAAGATGACGTTGTTGCACGCGCAATTAATGAGCAATACATGCCAAGACATGCGAAAGATCAATTACCAGAGACAGTCGTTGGAGCGATCCTGAGTGTTGCCGACAAGTTAGATACGATTATTGGCTGTATTGGTGTAGGCTTAGTTCCAACGGGCTCACAAGACCCTTACGCGCTTAGACGCCAAGCGATGGGTATTATCCAAATACTTGAACAGAAGAAATGGTCAATTCGCTTTGAAACACTGATCGATACTGTACTAAGTCAATTTGATGAGTCGATCATTTCAATTGAAAAAAGAGCCGCTGTTCGTGAAACTGTGCTTGATTTTATTGCCGGAAGAATTAGCTTTTTGGTTAAAGAAGAGGATGTTTCACACGATATTATTAAAGCCGTCACACATCAGGAAATTGGCATCATCTCACACTTACTAAATAAAGCGAAATTGTTAGAAGAAAAACGACAAGATCCTTCATTTAAAGCTTCACAGGAAGCTCTAGGTCGAGTAGTTAATATTGCAAATATTGAGGTGGACATTGCAGTTGATCCAACGCTTTTTGATAATGAATCAGAACGTGAACTCTATACTGCCTACCAGGAAGTAGAAGCTGAATATTTGGCCAAAATTGATCAAGGTATGTATCTAGAAGCACTTCAATTATTAGAGCAATTGACACCAAAAATTGAACGATTTTTTGATCAAACAATGGTAATGGTTGATGATTCATTAGTTAAAAATAATCGAATTAGCCTACTAAACAGGATTGCAAAATTAATTTTCCAATTAGCTAATTTTAAAGAAATTGAGTGGAAACAACACTTTTAAGTTTGAGAAGCAAATAAACTTCTTTTTATCTTGGACGATATTAATAGACCGATACATAAAGCGATCGGTCTACTCTATTAATTGGTAAAAGGTTGTGCAACAATTAAGGTATTTATTCACTTAATCAATAATTCAACTGAGGCGATAATATTAAGTTTTTAAAGCAGAACAATAGCTTTTCATCTGGAATCATACTATAATATACCTTTGTGGAAAAAATAATTAGGTCTTATCTAATAAAAGATTGATCGTTTACTAACTTTTCATTCTTTTTTGCAGGAAAATAGGCTTCGAATGTAGAACGTTTTAATATTAATCGTTTAAGAAGCTTTATGAGTAGGAGTGTGATTGTTACTTATTGGCTTAAAAATGAATACTAAGATTCATTTTTGAGGTTTTTTTGTCGAATCATGCAGGATTTTAGAAGTTTATATAGAATTTATATGTTGGTGATATTTATGGTCGCTCAAATTCCTGAGCAAATAATCGATGAGATTCGCCAGGCAAACGATGTCGTTGATGTGATTGGCGAATATGTCTCATTAAAAAAACAAGGACGAAATTATTTTGGGCTTTGTCCATTTCATGGAGAAAATACGCCTTCTTTTTCTGTTACTCAAGAAAAGCAAATATTTCATTGCTTTGGCTGTGGTAAAGGAGGTAACGTATTTACTTTTCTAATGGAGCAAGAAGGATTTACTTTTCAACAAGCTGTTGCTCACTTAGCGCAAAAAAGTGGTTATGATTTGCCTGATCAATATTTAAATCAAGCGAATGGTTCGAATCGATCAGTTGATCAAGTTAGTTTGAAGGCACATGAATTGTTGACCAAGTTCTATCATCATCTTCTTTTGCATGCTAAGGAAAGTAATGGAGCACGAACTTATATTAAAGATCGTGGACTCACTGATGAAACGATCAAAACGTTTCAAATTGGTTTTGCTCCTGAATCAAATGAGCTAACAACGCAATTTTTAGCAGGAAAAGATTTTAATCTTCAGGAACTTATTTCATCAAGTGTTTTAGCACGTAATGATCAAAATCATGTCTATGATCGAATGAGAGGGCGAATTGTCTTCCCGATTCGGAATCACTTAGCTAAGACAGTTGGTTTTGGAGGTCGATCGATTACGGACCTTGAGCCAAAATATTTAAATAGCCCTGAATCTGCGTTATTTCAAAAAGGAAAGATGCTCTTTAATTTCGATTTGGCAAGAAGTGAATTGAAAAAAACTGGACAAGCAATTCTTTTTGAGGGTTATATGGATGTAATTACTGCTTATCAAGCAGACGTTAGGAATGGTGTGGCGTCGTTAGGAACATCTGTAACGGAGCAACAGGCCGCATTAATCAAGCGATATGCTGAAACAGTAGTAATTTGCTATGACGGTGATGAAGCCGGTATTAATGCCTCTTATAAAGCAGCAAAGCTATTTAAAAAGGTAGGTTGCCAAGTAAGAGTAGCAACTCTGCCTGATCAATTAGACCCCGATTCGTTTATAAAAAAATATGGCGGGAATAGGTTTAAAGATGAAGTGATCGAGGCAAGCTCTACTTACATGAGCTTTATCATGAACTATCACAAGCGCTTCTTTAATTTGAAAGTAGAAGCAGATCAGATGGCTTATAATAGACAAGTTGTAGCAGAAATAGCTCAACTTAAGTCAGCTCTTGATCGTGACCACTATATCCGAGAGTTGACGAGGATGTTTGACTTATCTGCAGAAGCTGTCTTGGAAGACGTTGAGCAGATTAGGAAAAAACAAGGTGTAACTAGGGATAAAGTGGGCTCAAACAGCCATACTAATGAGCGCAGAATAAAAAGTAAGCCAAATAGACTATTGCCAGCGTATCATAATGCTGAAAAAAGGTTAATTGCTTACATGCTACATGATCGAACAATTGCTGAACAAATTAAGCATACGATAGGTGCTTCATTTAATATTGAAAATCATAAAATTATTGTTACTTATTTATATGCTTTTTATGAAGATGAGCATCAAGCGAATGTCAGTCAATTTATTGAACGTCTTGATGACAATGAAATAATTAGTGAAGTCATTGAAATTGCAATGGAACCAGTCACAACAGATGTTAGTGCTGATGAAATTACAGATTATATTCGAATGATTCGGCTTGAACATGATGATAAAGTCGTTATTCGTGATTTAATTGCTGAACAAAAACAAGCAGAAATTAACAAAGATTATTTGAAAGCAGCACAGATTGGCATGGAAATCATGCGAATTCAAAAAGAACTTAAGGATAAAACACGGTAATAGATTTGATAAGTTGGAAGGAGGGGCTCTAATGGTTAAAAAACAACCTGAACATTCAAATAGCAATCTGGATCTATCATTAGATGAGACAAAGGAACAAATTGTCGAGCTCGGTAAAAAGCAAGGTGAACTTGCTTATGAAGATGTGGTCGATCGTTTGGCACGATTTGAATTAGAGTCTGAGCAAATTGATGAATTTTATGAGTATCTTGCTGAACAAGGGATTGAGGTCGTCAGTGATATTGATGATGAGGACGTAAAAGAGGATGCTGAAAAAGAAAAAGAATTTAACTTGAGAGATATCAGTGTTCCACTAGGAGTTAAGATTAATGACCCGGTGAGAATGTATTTAAAAGAAATTGGTCGTGTTGATTTATTAACTGCCGATCAAGAGGTATCCCTAGCTAAACGAATTGAAGAAAATGATGAAGAAGCAAAAATGCAATTAGCAGAAGCAAACTTACGTTTAGTTGTAAGTATCGCTAAGCGTTATGTTGGTAGAGGTATGCTGTTTCTTGATTTAATCCAAGAAGGTAATATGGGTCTGATTAAAGCAGTCGAGAAGTTTGATTATCGCAAAGGATTTAAATTTAGTACGTATGCTACATGGTGGATTCGTCAAGCTATAACAAGAGCAATTGCTGATCAAGCGCGAACAA
>CAZONN010000027.1:11741-13735 GCA_964581235.1 uncultured Amphibacillus sp. | reverse complement strand
AACAGTTATGGTCATCCTCATGATGAGGTTGTTGATCTGTTAGTTAATTCAGGGGTCGAAATTCTTGCGACCTATCAGCATGGAACAATTATCTTTAGTTCAGATGGACAAACGCTGACGTTAGATTCGACGATTAAACAAGCATTTGTGCCAGATCATGTGGTCAGTTCTGGGGAATCAGGCGGTTCAACTGTGGCAAGTAAACCGAATAAAGTAGAAAATCCGGTCGAAAAACCTAAAAAGGAAGAATCTAAGCCTGTTTCAGCAGGTTGTATCGATATTAATACAGCGAGTGTAGAAGAATTAATGGAGATTATTCATATTGGTGAAGTGAGGGCGCAAGATTTAATTGATTTGAGGCCACATAACACTGTTAATGGGTTGAAGCGGATCAAAGGCATTGGCGATGCGCGAATGCGAGATATTATCGAACAAGATAAAGCATGTGTGAGGTGATGAGATGAAAACGGAAGCGATGATCGATCGGTTTACTGAAACGGGTCAGGCGGTTGTGTTAGCAGAAACAATCGGAAGGGAATTTTTGATTGAAAAGGAAGCTTTACCTGAAGGGGTGGAGCGGGGTTCTTACTTAACCTTGGAGCTTGATGGGGATGTGGTTGTTTCAATTACGTTTGATCAGGAAAAAACTCAGGCGCGTCAGTCAGCGGTTCGGTCGAAAATGGCGAAGTTGCGTGAGCGTTCGTCTGGTAGCCGATTTAAAAGGAAGTGACGATTGTGAAAAAACATGTCAGTTTGTTAATTTCGGTTGGAATGCTTGTCTTATTAATGGCGCCGGTTGATTTATGGTTGGCACCGAATTATTGGGTAAAATCCGCGGTGAAGATTATTTTATTTGTTGTGATCCCATTAGTGTTAAACCGTGTCTTTAACTGGGTTGACTTGAGTGAATTGTTAAAGTTTAAGCAAAAGGGTCGTAAGTTGATTGTGATTGGTAGTCTCGTTATTTACGGGTTTATTATCGGGGTCTATTTAATCGTTGGTCAGTGGTTTGATTTGAGTGGCGTGATTGTGACGCTTGAAGAGACGATGGCGATAAATCCGGATAATTTTATTTTCGTGGCATTATATATTCCGATTGTCAATGCATTTGTTGAGGAGTTTTTCTTTCGTGGGATTTTATTTCTGGCGTTAACGAAGTATATAAAAATAGGTTATGCTTATTTTATCAGTGCGGGAATTTTTAGTGTCTATCATGTCGCGATTATGACAAATTGGTTTACAATTCCGTTATTTCTATTGCTTGTGTTTAGTTTACTTGTTGCCGGATTATTATTTAATTGGATTAATGAAAAAACGGGATCTATTTATGCATCATATTTTATTCATGCTGTTAGTAATCTAGCGATTAATACAATTGGCTTACATTTGTTCGGGATTATTGGTTAAGATGAAAAAACGTATTCACTCAAGTTATGAGCGAATACGTTTTTTTGTTAAGGTCTTGTTGTATCAATTGGTGCATCATCATTTGATTCCACGTGTGTATCTTCTAATTTACTGTCCAATTTTGCTAGATATTTACTAGCAAAGTCGCGTCCACCTAAACCGAAGGCTAATCCGAATGCTAACGCTAGTGCGCCTAATGTCAAGATGAAGGCTGCATTGACGATTGAATCAGCTACGCCTAATTGGTTAAGTGCCATAAAGACTGCTAGAACAATGATACTGTACTTAGCGATGTTGGCAAGTGCAACACGGCCTTTACCTGATACGAGTGAAAGGACCATTTTTTCAACAAGGTTGGCGAAGAATAATGCAACGCCTAGAATTAAGATTGCAACCAATACGTGTGGTAGGTAAGCAATAATCGCACCGACAATTGCGCCTAGGAAGTATAGGTTAACAACCTGTAGTGCTTCACCAACAAACAGAATAACAACAACAATTTCTGCGATAATACCGACGATTTGGCTCAGTGTGTAATGTGGCTGTTGATTCGCCCAATCACCTAAACCAAGTTGTCTCATTAAATT
>CAZONN010000027.1:6088-11641 GCA_964581235.1 uncultured Amphibacillus sp. | reverse complement strand
CCTTTTTTTACTAAGTTTGCGATAATTAAAGCAATGATCCAACCGACAATTAAGACCACTAACGCGGTTAGAATTGTGGACATTGATCCAAAGTAAGAACCATAATCATAATTTAATAAATCATCAAACATCTTAAATCATCTCCTTATTTAGTTTCTAAAGTTGTAATTACCCCTATATTATTACTTGTAAACTTAAGATAGTCAAATTGAAAAAAATATTTGATAAAGTATGTTTTAGTTGTTCGGACGATAGATTGTGATTAGAAAGATAGAATTAGGTGCTAAATGTTGTATTGTACTCTTAAACCAAGTATCAACTACAACTAATAAAAGATACATAACGATCCTGTGCTATTCCGCTCATATTAAGAAACACTCAGAACCTGAAGTCCTGAGTGTTTTTCAATTTAATAACCATCGCCATTAAAAATTGAGTTTTTAACAACGACGTAATCTACATTGCGAATGGCCATTACATGATTTCCACCTGCGTAGGAAATTGATGATTGTAGATCTTGTTCCATTTCCGTTAGTGTATCTTGAATCGCGCCTTTATATTCAATGTGCATTTTCTTACCTTCAACGTTTTTCTTTTCGCCTTTTTGGAATTCTGAAGCAGAGCCAAAGTATTCTTTATATAGTTTGCCGTCAACTTCAATTGTTTCGCCTGGTGATTCGTCATGTCCAGCGAATAGTGAACCAATCATGACCATTGTTGCCCCGAAACGGACAGATTTAGCGATATCACCGTGTTGGCGAATCCCACCATCCGCGATAATCGGTTTACTTGCTGCTTTTGCACACCATCTTAGTGCAGCTAGTTGCCAGCCACCGGTACCAAAACCAGTTTTCATCTTCGTAATACATACTTTACCAGGACCAATTCCGACTTTAGTAGCGTCAGCTCCAGCGTTCTCTAGTTCACGAACAGCTTCTGGCGTTCCAACGTTACCGGCAATTACAAAACAAGCAGGTAATTTTTCTTTAATATATTGAATCATTCTAATCACATTATTTGAGTGTCCATGAGCGACATCAATTGTAATAAATTCAGGGACTAAATTTTTCTCGACTAATAAGTCAACAAACTCATATTCTTCGGGCTTGATCCCAACACTGATCGAAGCAATTAGCTTACGAGCGTGCATGTCTTTAATAAACTGTTCACGTGTTTCTGGTTCAAAACGGTGCATGACATAAAAATAACCGTTCTCTGCTAAGTAGAGAGCAAGTTTTTCGTCAATAATCGTTTGCATGTTTGCTGGGACAACTGGTAGTTTGAACGTGTGGTTACCTAGTGTCACTGATGTGTCACATTCTGAGCGACTTGTGACGATGCTTTTTGCGGGAATTAGTTGAATATCTTCATAATCAAATACATTATCCAATTATAACACTCCTAAACACGAATGATTTTTAGTTGTACGCTAATTAATGTTCGTACATTAGGTAATATATAATAGATTGATGTCTTTGTCAAAGGTTTTACTAATATATGATGATTTTGTGAAAGTAGATTATTTAAGGCACAAAAAAGCAAACCGGACGACTGAGTGTCATCTGGTTTGCTTCATGCGTACTAAACTAATTGCAAACTTAATTATTATTTAAGGATAGCGAATTAAACGCTGATCCCGATAGGTCAAAAATAAAATAGACTAAAATAAGCATCGCAATCGTAAGTAATAAATAGCTTTTTCCATACCCTTTAAAGAACATAAAAAGGCTAATAATTGCTACTATCACAAAAAAGACGCCTGCAACAAGTATTGCAAGATAAGACATGTGGTTACCCCTTTAATAAATTATATTAATATCCTTCTAAAAATATTTTTTTATTTATCTACACTGTATATTATATAACACTTGTCAAGTTAAAATATGGTTACAGATAGATGTCAGATTAATAACGCGATGAATTGAAAAAAGAAGCGATTTCTAGTAAAAAAAATCGCTTCAAAACTTATTTTTTTTCAAGATTAATATCTTTCAATTGATAAGCATCACGATATGAATACCAATCTGATATGTCGTTTGCGTCTTCAATTGGTAGACCGTGAACGATATAGTGTTGGCCGACAAAGTTATCCATGACAGATACTTTGTGAATGGCGATATTAAGTTTTCTTTGAATTGGATTTTGCCTTTGTTCTAACGCTTGAACCTTGTCCTTCTTCAACCAAACCGTTTCTTTAGAAAGTATTGGCACGATCTGCATTGTCAATTGGTCATCAGTTAAGGCTGTTTTTGTCAACTTATACTTGATGAAGTCATAGCTCCAAGCAAGAATTAATAGAACGAGGGCAATCCACCAAAAGTTAGAGAGAAAGACAGCAAGAATACTAATAATAATGATAGCCACCAAAACATTTACAACAGAATTAACGTAAAAAAATCGTTTTGAGATTGGTTTCAATTGCTCGAAGCTTGCTCGGTACTCAGGAAGTATTGTTGTTAAAAAAGGTTCGATTTCTGATTTTCGGATCAACGGAAAAATCACAGTCTGAATGTTTTCTTTTTTACTCGCTTCGCCACCCGCAATCACAATCGTTAAACTACCTAAATTAAACGGAAGTCTGAGTAGATTTTGTTTAAAACTAACTGCTTGGATCCGTTTTAAAGGTATCGTCAATTGTTTTTTCTCAAGTAAACCTCGGGTGATGTGCAGTTCTTGGTCGTATCTGATAATTGTAAAGTCACCATATTTAATCACGGAACCAATTGTCCCAATAAACCAAACAGCGATAAGTGCTAGAATAATCAGGACAGCTAAGACGGTGAAAGCTTGTGATAAAAGCCAAGTTGTTGTTTGATCAAAAAACTGGTCGGGAATAAATGTTTCAGCTTCTGAAAAGAGAAACAGGATAATCGCAATAATAAAACCAAATCCACCTGAAGTTGAGCCAAAAGCAAATAGTCTTTTATAGCTTGCTTCATACTTTGGAAGTTGATTTTCTAAAGCGTAATCGTAATCATACTGCTCTGAATCACTTTCATCATTTGTAGTGAGCTTCAACTCTTGTCTTAACTGTTCCGCTACCGATAATTTTAGAGCAATTAAATTGGCGTCAACATCGAGGTCACTACCTGCAGTTTCAACTTGGACACCTGTCAGATCTAATAAACGATGAACGATATTTTGGTTTAAATTGATTGATTGAATCCGGTATTTAGAAATTGTTCGTTTCTTGCGCACAAATAGCCCATGCTCAATCCTTAATTCACCATCAGTAACTGTATAGGTGAAGCGAAACCATTTAATCCAGCTGAAAAAAATGATCAGACTGAGTAAAACAGCAGCACCGGTTAAAAAATAAACTAAATCGTTATCTTCAAGACTGATAAAAAAACCGATGAAAAATACAAAGAATATGTCTTTTATCGTCTGAAAGCTGAAGAGTAGGATGGCAACAGGGTGGAGACGTGCTGAATTAAATGTCATTTTGTTCCACCCTTGCTAAAATAGATATTTGATCACGCAACTCCTCAGCTTCAGATAGCCTTAGTGCAGGAATTTCGTGAGTCGTAGCAGCTGTTGAGACTTGTAAACTAGCAAGTTTAAATTTTCTTAGGATTGGCCCTTGTTTTGTATCAACGTGTTGCACGCGGACCATTGGGACAAGTGTCCGTTTCACAATTAGGATACCATGTTGAATATAAATCTCCTGATCATAGAGTTGATACCGCCATCTTCGCCATCTAAGCGGTGGAAATAGAAAGACACAGAGTATGATGATGATTAGTGTTAAGGCAGTGCTTATTAGGCTGATCCAGATTGGCCAATCCCATTGATAAGCTGTAGCAAATAAACTAGACGTAATCAACGTAAAAATAACTGACCAGATTAGACCATGAATTCGCCAAACGCGTATTGCAGAGCGTTCAATTTTATTTTTTGGATGTTCTCTCATAAATACATTCCTTTCTGTATGGGATTCTCATTCCATTATAAGTCAAGAGATGAAATCATACTAGTCAATTTTTCAGAAAAATTTCGAAAACTGATTGACTTATATCGATGCCGTTGATCTTGGAAGTACGATTGTTAAGCGTAGGTGAAATTTTGCCTAATCGAACTTTAACTAATTGCGGAAATTGACGAGATTCGGTTATACTAGTAGTAAATAGGCTGAGGTGATGTGTGTGGAGAGGGCAGAACGTTTTATTGTTGCATTTAATAAAATTGAAAAATATTTTAATCAACAAATAAGTGATACAAGTTATGTGCCATTTTTCCGTGCGGTGTTACGTTTGCGGAAAAAGGATGCGATTGTGAATCGGTATCATAATGATTTGCTTGAGTATTCGGAGTTGCGAAATGCGATTGTTCACGAACGGACGGAAGTAAATTATACGATTGCGGATCCGCACATTGAGATTGTTGAAGCGATTGAGAAAATCGCTGATGAGATGACGGCGCCTAAGTTGGTAATTCCGACTTTTGCAAAAACGTTGAAAGTGTTACAGGCGGATTTAACGGTAAAAGAGATTCTAAATGTGATTCGTGAGACGAAATTCACACAGTTTCCGATTTATCGCAGTAAGCAATTTGTTGGGCTGTTAACGGATAAAGAAGTTTTACATTGGATTGCGCGTCACATGAATGGAAATTTTAATGAGCTTTTGAAAACGCCGTTAATTAAGTTGCTTGATGATAATGGGTCTGATCCAAATTATCGCTTTATTCCTCGATCGATGGATATTTATCATGCTGAGAGGCTTTTGTTAGATATGTTTAAAAAGCATGAAGGGATTGCGGCACTTTTAATTACCCAAGATGGGAAATCAAATCAAAAGTTGCTTGGTATGGTGACGCCAAAGGATTTAATCAGGGTTCCTTAACCGATTTGATTGCTAATTGTTGACCTTAGGATGCGAAAACGGATATTTAGTTCATGATTAGATGCTAATCGTCAACGTTAGGACGGAAAATTAATGACATCGTCCATGATTAACAAATAATCATTTTGGTGAAAATCACTACAATAAAACTCCGGTGCAGTATGTTAGCTAACATATCGCACCGGAGTTTTTACTGAAAAAATTGACATTTGGTATTGATTAATTGACTTCTTCTATCATAATTTATAAACAAAAAGACGAACTAAAGTTATTAGTTTGCCTTTTTGTTTATTTAATCGAGATTAGCGGTTGCGACACCTTGAACAATTCGTTTCACTTTTTCATCAAATGGATCAATTGGAACGATCCGTGCTTCTCTTAAATACTCCTTACCTTGATAAAACAAAATTAATACGGGCACAGTAAAGATACTGAAGCGACCCGCAACTTCTGATACCGTTTCAGTATTAACATATGCCGTTTTAATTGATGGGTATTGTTCCATAACGGTTTTAATTTGAGGCAGTAAACTGATGCAAACGCTACAGTTTGGTTTTGATAGAAAGAGAAAGGTTAATTCGCCTGTCGTAATAAAGGCTTCGATGTCTGGCATTGTTGTTAATTCATGAAATGGTTTCAATAAAAGACCTCCTAATATTTTTGTAGCTAATTTAACGATATCATAGCTTTATTTATATGCAAGTGTCAT
>CAZONN010000027.1:0-5988 GCA_964581235.1 uncultured Amphibacillus sp. | reverse complement strand
ATCTGAAACGGAGAGGTGGGAAACTTCATAAATAAATCCAGTGTTTAAGTAAGCAGAAAAAAGGGTAGATTAACCAATAAGATTAACTAATCAAATTATGGAGGGAATTTTAACATGACAAATAACAAGGCATTGAAGGATCATTTGAATGTTGCGGTTGCAACTCAAGGTGTTTTATTTACAAAGTTACATCAATATCACTGGTACGTAAAAGGAAAGGATTTCTTTACATTACATGAAAGATTTGAAGCGTATTATGACCAAGTTAATGAGTATTTTGATGAGTTTGCTGAGCGCCTATTGACAATTGGCGGTAAGCCATATTCAACTTTACAAGAGTTTCTTGATCATTCGATCATCAACGAGAAGGCTTATACTGCAGAAATGAGTCAGTCAGAGATGGTTCAAAGCGTCTTAGATGATTTCGGAAAAATAGTCGATCACGCATCTGAAGGTGTTGAACTAGCTGGAGATGCTGGAGATCCTGTCTCAGAGGATTTATATATTGGTTACAAAACTGATTTAGAAAAACATATGTGGATGCTTAAAGCATATTTAGATAAATAAATTAAAACAAACCCAGGATTAGCTCCTGGGTTTGTTTATTTGTGAAATATCATTTCATAAAAAAGCTTACAGTACGACTTCTACTGTTTCATTTCCAGCTAGCTGCTGTTGGTTGTTGGATACGTTTATGTCTACAGGGATAGCTGTTTCGTTCGTAACTGTAACTTTCTCTTGATCAACCTGAACTAATAAACGTGCACCACGGAAAACAACTTTAAATGAAAACGACTTCCACTCGCCTGGAATAAATGGATTGAGGTGGAGTTGATTATCTCTGATCTTCATTCCGCCAAATCCTTGAACAACTGACATCCATGTACCAGCCATACTCGTCGTGTGGCAACCATCTTCAGTATCATTGTTATAATTGTCTAAATCTAGACGAGCAGTACGTAGATACATTTCATAAGCTTTGTCTTTGTAGCCTAACTGACAAGCTAAAATTGAATGGACACATGGTGATAATGATGATTCGTGAACAGTCATTGGCTCATAGAAATCAAAGTTACGCTTAATTGTTTCCAAATCAAATTCATGATTTAAGAAATGTAGTCCTTGTAAAACATCAGCTTGCTTGATGTAGCAAGAACGTAAAATTCGATCCCAAGACCAATTCTGGTTTAATGGCAAATGTTTCTTATCTAGTTCAGCAACAGGGATTAATTCTTTATTTAAGAAATTATCTTGCTGAAGGAAAACATTTCGCTCTTCATCAAATGGATAATACATTTTCTTAATAATGTCTTTCCACTGGCTAACTTCTTCGTCTTTAAGCTCGAGTTTATCAATCCACTCCTGATATAGTTCAGCATTAGATTGCTTCAAGTAATCAAGCACTTCGATTGTATACTCTAACGTCCAGCTAGCAATTCGGTTCGTATACCAGTTGTTATCAATGTTATTATCATACTCATTTGGACCTGTGACGCCTAACATCATGTAAACATCTTTGGCAGGAACATAGTTAACACGTTCTTCCCAGAAACGTGAAATTTCAGCTAACACTTCAATTCCATATTCACCAAGATATGATTTGTCACCAGTATAGTTAACATAGTCATAAATTGCATAAGCAATCGCACCGTTTCGGTGGATCTCTTCGAAAGTGATTTCCCACTCGTTATGACACTCTTCACCATTCATTGTAACCATTGGGTATAGAGCGCCTTTTTCAAAACCTAACTTACGAGCATTTTCTTTCGCTTTCTCTAAATGGTTATGGCGATAGACAAGTAAATTTCGCGCAATTTTTTGATCTGCTGTTGCAAGATAGAATGGTAAGCAATATGCCTCAGTATCCCAATACGTACTCCCACCATACTTTTCACCAGTAAATCCTTTTGGTCCAATGTTGAGACGCTCATCTTCACCAGTATATGTTTGGTTTAATTGGAAAATATTAAAGCGAATACCTTGTTGTGCTGCAACGTCGCCTTCAATAACAATGTCACTATCAAGCCACTTGTTTGCCCAACCTTCAGCTTGCTCTTGCTTTAATAAGTCAAACCCTTTAGCCACTGCACGATCTAAAGCCTTTGTGCTGATAGCTTCCAGTTGATCTGTATCATGGTCTCGATTCGTTACATTGGCAGCATACTTATAGATTGTTAGTGATTCGTCTTTCGTTAATGGTAAATCATAATCTAGGCTAGCATACTTAATTGATTCTTCAGCTTTCCCAGCGATATCAAGCTTTTCACCATTTGAGAAGATTTGTGTTTCAACTGTTGAACAGAAATGGAAATCAAGTTTTTTTGTTTTTAAAGTTATTGACAGTCTGTTATCTGTTATAACAGTGTTAACTGGATCCCAAAACTTCTCATCATAGTTTGCATCTTCGTTTTTAACGTCACCATCAAGATATGACGTTAACTTTAACGTACCATTAAAGTTTAACGGTGTGATTTCATACTTCAGTGCACCAATTTCTTTATCGACAATACTAACAAAACGTGTTGCTTGCACTTTAATTTGCTTGCCATCTTTTAACTCTGCTGTGAAAGTACGTTGCAAATAACCTTCTTTCATGTTCAACTCACGGATAAACTCAGTTACTTTTGCTTTATTGAGGTCAAGTTCTTCACCATCGATATTAACGTTCAAACCAATCCAATTAGTAGAGTTCAATACTTTTGCAAAGTATTCTGGGTAACCGTTTTTCCACCAACCGACTCGAGTTTTGTCAGGATAGTAGACACCTGCCATATAACTTCCTTGTAGAGATTTACCTGAATATGATTCTTCAAAATTGGCTCGCTGCCCCATATGGCCGTTGCCTATACTGAATACACTCTCAGAAACTTCATGGTTATCTGGGTCAAAACCATCTTCGATGATCGACCACTCATGTTCTTTTAAATATTTTTTCATTTTAAACCTCCATTGAATTTATTGAAATAAGGGCAACCGTTTGCACGGAAGATTAAAAAAATAAGTCTTGTAAACGAGATAAAGACATGTCTTCCATCGATTCAATATAGTCGTCAGCACCAGTTAAAACATTTCGATCTCCAACTGCGACAACTTTCATTCCTGCACGTTTTCCTGCTTCAATTCCTGATTGTGCATCTTCGAAAACGATACATTTTTCTTTAGCAATATTAACTGCCTTAGCTCCAAGTAAAAATACTTCCGGATCTGGTTTTGCCTTTGCAATTGAGTTTCCGTCAATTATGGCATCAAACTCATCGAATAGCCCGATTTTATTAAGGATTAAAGGCGCATTTTTACTCGCTGATCCGAGTGCGAATGGAATGTCATTTTGTTTGAGTTCAGCTAAAAAATTTGCTACACCAGGAAGTATGTCGCGTTCATCCATATGTGAAATAGATTCAACATAACGGGTATTTTTTTTGGTTGCTAATTCTAATTTCTCTGCATCAGTTAGATCAATTTGTCCGATCTCTAGTAGAATGTTTAATGAATCCATTCGACTGACACCTTTGAGACGTTCATTATCTTCAACTGTAAAATTAAATCCTAGTTCATCAGCTAATTGCTTCCAAGCAAGGTAATGGTGTTTAGCTGTATCAACAATGACTCCATCTAGGTCAAATAAAACGGCGATATCTTTTTTCATGTAGTACTACCCTCCTTCACAAAGTTTACTGCCTTTATTTTAGCCTAGCCTGAGCAAAAAAGAAAGCGTTTTAGCAAAAAAAATCAAGATACTAGATAATATCTTGATTTTTAAAGCAAACGTGATTCAATATGACGTTAATACAGCTAATTGTACTTTTAGACACTTTTCTCTTTTAAGAAAGTAGAAGAGTTGATCGGTAAGAGGTAATAGTTGCTGAAGTAAATAACTAATAGAATGTATGGATTAGTTAAGGTTGGATATTTAAAACCTTGGCAACTATATCTGGCAAGCCTTCAAACTCTGGCTTTACGACAAAATCAATTGCGCCAGCGGCTAAACATTGTTCGATATTAAAGCTTGTCCCAAGCGCAGAACACATGATTACAAGTGCGTCAGGATCGATTTTTCTAATTCGCTTTAACACTTCCAAACCTGTGAGATCCGGCATATTATAATCTAATATAACAAGATCTGGTTTTTCTGTCCGGTATGTTAAAATTGCCTCACGTCCATTTGAGGCTTCTATTATTTTAATCAATTTCTCTCTAGATAACATACGCCTAATCCAAGTCCGCATGAAAGAAGAGTCATCGACAGTGAGTACAGTATACATAGGGGTATCTCCTCTCATCAATTAAGCTTACGGTTTAATTATAGCAAATATCGCTGAATAATCGACTAGTAAGACTTGGAACTGTTAAAAAAGTAAATTGGTCAATCTAAAGGAGACTGACCAATAGTTAATCTAATAAAAAGAAGCGCCAACAATTATTAGCAAGATAAAAAGCACAACGATCAAGGCAAAGCCACCACCAAATCCTTGTGGAGCTGGTGCCGCAACAGGTTGTTGATAGCAACATCCGTAATCATACATAAATTTTCACCACCTTAGACTCGATATACAGTAATATATGCGAGTGTCGTGTGAGTGCTAGGGCATTTGTCTAGATTGACAGTGAAACGACAATGTTCTAATCAACTTATTTTAAAATTTCCTCAATTGCTAATGCAACACCATCTTGATCATTAGACGCTGTTATATGGTCAGCAAGTGCTTTGATAGAATCTTTTGCATTTGCCATTGCAATGCTTCTTCCCGCATAAGTTAACATCGAAAGATCATTGTCATTATCACCGATCGCCATAACTTGATGATGATCTAACTTTAGTTTTTCAGCGTAATTTTTCAAGGCAAGTCCTTTCTGTGCATCAGAATGGTTAAATTCAACATTATCACGTCCAGAAGATGTCACGATTAATCCGGGTTGTTCGGCAAAGGCTGCTCTAATAGCTGATAACTGCTGGTGATCAAATGAAAATGCGAGTGCTTTTACAATTTGAATCTTAGAGTCGTTTAATAATGGTGTAAACGAATCAACGAAAATAAACGATTCATCTTGAAATCTTTGATTGACGCGTTGTTTAACTTCTGTTTCTGAGAGTTCAGGGTGATTGGCGGTGATTAATGTTGCTAGTCGTTCAAAAAAATCAGTTTGTTGTTTGGCGTAAATACCATTAGTCGTGTAAATCTCTAAATAGGCATCTTGATCATCTGTGACCGTAATAATATCTTTGATTATTTCTTTACTCATTGTAATTGATGATATTTGCTTGTGGTCAGATAGATAAACTTCTGCTCCATTCACACAAATCATCGGACAAACGAGCTCTGCTTTTTCAAAAGGACGAATAGCAGAATCGAAAGACCGTCCTGTAGCAACGATCACTTCAATTCCGTTTTGTTGTGCTGCTAAAATGGCTTGCTTATTTCTTTCGCTAATTTCTCCATCAGATGTTAATAATGTCCCATCTAAATCAACTGCGATTAATTTTATCATTTCGTCACTCCTTTTTAACGAGGTGATACTATATTAATTGACTAATCCTAGTTGTTTTAAACCATTATAAATACCATTATCCTCGACTGAGGTTGTTTTATATTTAGCAAACTGGAATAAGTCGGGATTAGCATTCCCCATTGCAAAACTTTTTCCAACAGATGATAACATTTCGCGATCATTTAAACCATCGCCAAAAGCAATGGCTTGTTCAGGGTCAAGTTTGAACAGGTCTAAAATATACTTAATTGCTTCACCTTTATTTATCGTTTTTTGGATGATGTCATAAGAATCTCTTAGGCCATCAACATTCACTTCCGATAAAAAATGTGAATCTTTTTGATAATGTTTGAGGTGGTCATCATTGACATTCATAATTGTTCCACCTAAGATTTTATCGCGATCTGTCTCATGATAAGATTCATTTAATGTTAAGTCAAAGTAGTTAGCAAAGTGTTTTACATATGGCTTTTCAAGGTTGGTAAATAGATTTGCATCTTT
>CAZONN010000026.1:0-13756 GCA_964581235.1 uncultured Amphibacillus sp. | reverse complement strand
AGTCTGAACCAAGTAAAGTTTATATTGATGGTGATTTTGAAGAGGAAGAGGAAGAAAAGATTAATGATAATAACAAAGGTAATGAGGGTAATAACAATGACAAGCCTGATGGTAATAGTGGAAATAACGGCAATAAAGGAAGTAATAGTGGTAATGATCCAGGCGATTCAGGAAACAATAACAAAAAAGAGCCTTCTGACTAAGATGATGAGGACGATTAATTAAATACTAAAAAGCACCTAGTAGATGGGAAACCAATCACTAGGTGCTTTCTTTTTAGAGTTATTTAGTTCGGACCTTCTGAAAGTTCCAAGATGACCATTTCAACTCGACGGTTTTTTTGCAAGTTTTCAGCTGAATCATTAGGAACGATTGGTCGCGTATCTCCATAGCCTGCAGCGATAAAACGCCGTTCATTATAATCTCCTGAAGCTAATATGTGGCGGATAACACTACTTGCTCTCGCACCTGACAATTCCCAGTTTGAAGGGTATTGTCTCGTTGCTATTGGCCGGTTATCCGTATGGCCCTCTACACGAACGTAGTTGGGTATATTATTAAGTAATAGTGCAACTTTATCCAAAAATGGCTCACCTTCAGGCTTAAGGTCCGCTTCAGCTGAATCAAATAAAAGTCGTTCTTGTAAAATGAGGACAACGCCTTGATCTGTGCGATTTGCACTGATCACGTCTTGTAATTGATTTTGTTCAAGAAAACCTTCGACTTCAACCAATAATTCCTCAAGGGACTTTTGATTTGACGTAAGTCCATCTGCACCTATAAAGTTTTCCTTTTCTAAATCGGCAACTTGATCACGAGACATCGCACTGTCAATTGCATTGTCAAAATCGATTGCTGATGTATTGTTATCAAAGATAACATTATTATTACGAAACGATTCAGCTAAGGCTTCGAATTTAGCAATATCAATTTGAGACATCGAATAAAGTAATACAAAGAAACACAGAAGTAATGTAACCAAATCAGAGTATGTCGTTATCCAACCGGAATTGCCGCCTGATTTCTTTTTTTCACGACGTTTCATTTGATAAGTCACCCACCGTATCTTCATTCACTTCATTGCGACGTTTTCTCATATCACTAGATAAAAATGCACTTAGCTTTTCTTTTAAAATACGTGGATTTTGTCCAGATTGAACACCAATAACACCTTCAATAATGATTTGCTTCATAAAGACCTCTTCATCCGACTTCAACTCAAGTTTACCAGCCATCGGTAAAAAGATTAGGTTCGCTAAAACAACCCCATAAAATGTTGTAATTAAGGCAACGGACATCTGTGGTCCTACTGTGGATGGATCATTTAAATCGTTAAGCATAAGTACAAGCCCAATTAACGTTCCAATCATCCCCCAAGCAGGTGCATACTCGCCCGCCTTCACCAATATTTCCCTTCCGTTTGTATGGCGATCTTCCATTGCAATAATTTCAGCATTCATAATGTCTTGAATGACCTCAGGTTCAATTCCGTCAATCGCGAGTAAAATTCCTTTTTTAATAAAGGGATCTTCCACTTCATCTAATTCATTTTCTAAAGATAACAAGCCTTCTCGACGTGCTCTCTCAGATAATTGTTCAAATAATGTAATTAATTCAGGTAGATCATAATGATTTTTTCTAAATGATTCCTTTAAAACCCTACCTAATAATCTAACTTGACCGACATTAAAATTAATCAAGACACCTGCAACCACTCCACCAAAAACGATAATAAATGATGGAATATGAATAAAACTTAAAACTCCAGATAAACCAGCACTTGAAAATATACCATAAGAAATCATTATAATCCCAAAAATAATACCTGATGATGTTAAAATATCTCGACGTTTCATATACTCTCTCCCCAACATAAATACTTATCTATTCCCTAATGTAATAATAAGCGAACGACTAATAGTTTTATTATCGGAATTTCTTTTATTTTGTTGAGTTTCTTTTGATAATTTGATGTGGCAAAATTACGTTCGAATCATCCACTTCTTCTTTATTCATATATTTGGTTAATAGTCGCATTGCAACAGCTCCAATGTCATAAACAGGTTGAACAACTGTCGATAGTGTTGGACGGATCATCGTTGCCAAACGTGTATTATCAAAGCCGATAACTTCAACATCAGTTGGCACATTTAAGCCGAGATCTTGAATCCCATGAATAACACCTAAAGCAATTTCATCTGAAACCGCAAAAATAGCTGTCGGTTTTTCTTCTTTCTCAAATAGTGTTTCAACAGCATTAAGCCCAGATTGATAACTTAAATCACCACGATAGATTAGATCTTCATTAGCTGTTTGATCAATTTCCTTAAGCGCTTGAACAAAACCGTCATACTTCGCGTTATTTGCTGTTGTTTCATCAAGTCCAGTGACAAACGCAAGTCGATCATGATCATTTTTAATCAATAACTTTGTCGCTTCATAACCAGCCTTTTCATAATCAATATTGACTGAAGGTATTGCATTTGTTGCGTCAATTGTTGCGGCCAGTACGATAGGAACAGGAGATGTTTTGAATTCCTTTAAGTGATCCTCGGTAATTTGGCTTCCCATGTAAACAATACCATCTACTTGTTTTTCAAGCATCGTGTTAATTAGTTTAATTTCTTTTTCAATGTTTTGATCAGAGTTACTTAAAATAATGTTGTATTTATACATGTTTGCAATATCATCAATTCCACGTGCTAACTCAGAGAAAAACATATTTGAAATGTCTGGGATAATTACACCAACAGTTGTTGTTCTTTTACTAGCTAATCCTCTTGCTACCGCGTTTGGACGATAACCTAATTCTTCGATTACTTTTAATACTTTTTTACGTGTTGCAGGTTTTACATTCGGGTTTCCATTGACCACTCTTGAAACGGTAGCCATTGACACGTTTGCTTCACGAGCAACGTCGTATATTGTCACGTTCATTCCATCTACCTCCATTTAAATATCAGCTTATATAATAGTTACAGTATAGCATAGTTAATCGCCTTCCATACTAACTCAGCATGGATTGGATATAATAAAAAGTAATAAAATAAAAGCTTTTTCGTCAAATAAAATTAATGCTGACAATATAACCGTCAATAATTTAATTCGACAATTTAATCCCATAATATCTATTTATCAGTATAGCAAATTAATCGCTTCAAGTCTGTTATTATTTCACAAAGCAAAACTAAAGGCCCGATCAATCCCTTTTAAAGGTGATTGATTAGGCCTTAATTCTTACTTCTTATTAACAACTTCTGCGTAGAATTGATCAAATTGATCAAAATCCATTTGTTGCTGTGCATCTGATAGAGCAACCGCTGGATCAGGGTGCACTTCTGCCATCACACCATCAGCTCCAATTGCCAATGCCGCTTTAGCCGCAGGAATAAGTAAATCTCGGCGACCTGTAGAGTGCGTCACATCAACAATGACTGGTAAGTGTGTTTCTTGCTTTAAGATTGGAACGGCAGTGATATCTAATGTATTTCTAGTGGAAGTCTCATATGTTCTAATTCCACGCTCACATAAAATAATGTTCCCATTACCGCGCGAGTGAATATATTCAGCTGCGTTGATAAAATCAGAAACAGTTGCAGACATGCCACGTTTTAAAATGATTGGCTTGTTCACTTCACCTGCAGCCTTCAGTAACTCAAAGTTTTGCATGTTACGTGCACCTATCTGAATCACATCTAAATACTCGGCAGCTTTTTCAACATCTGAAGGACTAACAATTTCACTAACGACAGCTAATCCATACTCATCAGCGATTTCTTTTAAAATTTTCAGTCCATCAAAACCTAGGCCTTGGAAATCATACGGAGACGTTCTTGGCTTAAATGCGCCACCACGGATAATTTTTAGACCTTTCTTTTTAATCTGTTCAGCTACTTGGGCAACTTGCTCATAACTTTCTACCGCACATGGTCCAAAGATATAGTGTGGTTCGCCATCACCGAATTTTGCACCGTTAACATCAATAATCGTATTTTCTGTTTTTCTTTTTCTAGAAACGAGTAGATCATTACTATGATCTTTCTCTTGTAATTCTAAGCCTGCTTTAAAAATTTCTTTGAAAAGATGAATAATTGTTGCATTTTTAAAAGGGCCTTCGTTATTTTTCTTAATTAACTCCAGCATGTCACGCTCTCGAACAGGGTCATACTTTTTATCAGCACCATGATTCTCTTTTGTTTGTGCTGTTTGTTTCACGAGATCACCTCGTTTGTTGATCAACTCTAATATTTCTAGATTAACTGCATCCAACTCTTCTCTTAATTGCTTTAACTTTGATTTACTCAATTGAAATCCCCCTATCCCATTTTGTTTTATCTTGCGCTCATAATACCAAACCAAAATTGATTCAGTAAAAATGATAAAAATAAATTCACTCATTTAAATAAGAATTAAAAATCATTATAGCTAAAAAAACGGTTCTTGTCACTATATTGTTTAAATATTTTGTATTTTCTCTTAATTAATGTGAATATATAAATTATTCTTTAAGACGATACTTATTGTACAGACTACCTAAAGTCCATTATAATTAGTATATCGACTTTTGATCCGGATGAACGTAGATCGATAAGTAACTAGTGAGAAAGGATAATAATGATGGATAACTTAATATTTACTCTTGATATTGGTACAAGATCTGTAATTGGCTTGTTGATAGAAGCAAACGGAAAAAACTATAAACTAATTGACTATGTTATGCATGAACACTCTGAACGTTCGATGCTAGACGGTCAAATTCATGATATTGTCCTCGTTTCTGAAGTTATTAAGCAAGTAAAACTTGAACTAGAGCAAAGAAACTCAATCAAACTAACAAAAGTTAGCGTCGCTGCTGCCGGCCGGGCATTGAAAACAAAGCGGACAACGATCACAAAAGAGATTGATCTACACCCACTAATGAATAAAGAAGATATTCTTTTCCTAGAATTAAGTGCAGTTCAACAAGCACAACATGATTTGGCAATTGAAGAAAACAATAAAAATAATCAAATACCTTATTATTGTGTAGGCTACTCTGTACTTCAGTACCGCCTAGACCAAGAGAGCATCGGTTCATTAATTGATCAACAAGGTGAGCTAGCCGAAGTTGAGATTATCGCAACCTTCTTGCCAAAAATAGTTGTTGAATCCTTACTCTCTGCATTACAACGTGCAGATTTAGAAATGGCCGCACTCACATTGGAACCAATAGCAGCGATTAATGTCTTAATTCCAGATTCGATGCGCCGTCTTAATGTCGCCTTAGTTGATATTGGGGCAGGAACAAGTGATGTAGCCATTACCGATGAAGGTACAATTACGGCTTATGGAATGGTTTCTAAAGCTGGAGATGAGATAACAGAAGCAATTAGTGATCATTATCTATTAGACTTTAATGAAGCTGAACGAGTAAAACGTGAACTGACTGACAACGGTGAAGCAACGCTAACTGATATTCTTGGTTTCCAACAAACAGTCACGGTGGATTCATTAGCTAAAGTAATAGCTCCAGCGATTAAAAATTTAGCTCAAGATATTGCTGATAAAATTTTTGCATTGAACAATCGATCGCCGATGGCCGTCATGCTTGTTGGTGGCGGAAGCTTAACACCACAATTAACCCAAGCGATAGCCACAACATTGAATTTACCTAGTAATCGAGTAGCTACACGTGGTCTAGACGCGATTCAAAACTTTGAGTCTCTTGTTGAAATCCCGCCTGGTCCGATGTTTATCACTCCGATTGGAATTGGCGTGGCTGCTCAACAAAATCCTGTTCATTATATTAGTGTGACGGTCAATGATCGTGCAGTTCGACTCTTTGATATGAAACAACTAACGGTCGGTGACTGTTTACTAGCTGCAGGAATCCATATCGATAAGATGTACGGTCGACCTGGCATGGCATATATGATTACTTTCAATGAGCATAAAATCACCTTACCTGGTACATATGGTGAACCACCAAGAGTGAGCTTAAATGGTAAACCGATTAATGTCGATCACCCAATCAAACACGGTGATGTTCTAAATGTTACTAAAGGAGCAGATGGCATTCAGCCTCATGTAACGATCAAAGAAGTGATCGATGACTATGAGCAATTTCCAGTAACATTTAACGGTAAGACGTATCAAATTGAACCGAGTATTTATGCAAATCAAACTAAAGTTTCTATTGATTATGTACTTAAAGACCATGATGCGATTGTGGTAGAAAATTCAAAAATATTAATTGATTGGATTAAAACGATTGATAAAGAAAATATTTTAACAGACTTAGACAAATATACTGTCTTCTTCAATGGTCGAAAGATTGAATTAGAGCAATTTTCTCCACAATTGAAAATTAATGATCAGCCAGCAGATTTGAATCATAGCTTAAAACCAAATGATCGCATCACTTTTTCGCCGAGTAGTAAAGCAACAGCTAGAGACTTAGCTCGTGCATTTAACGTTAAAACAAAGGAAAAATTAAATGTTATTTACAATGGTGAGCGCGTGATTCTAGATAAAACAGTTTCTGTATTAGAAAATAACAAGCAGCCGTTAGCTGATGATGATCTGGTTATATCTGGTGCGAAATTGACTTTGCGTGAGATTGACAATGAGCCATTTATTTTTCAAGATTTATTTCGATTCGTTTCGATTGATTTATCAAAGGTAAAAGGAAGCCTGGTCATTCAAAAGAATGGTGAACCAGCCACATTCCTTGACCCGCTATCCGAAAACGATGAAATTGAAATTATTTTTTAGGATTAAAAAGAGGCTCTATTTACGATAAAATCGTAACATAGAACCTCTTTTTACTTAGTAAAATCATTGATTATTTTTCTTTAACGTCTTCGACTGCTTCTTCAACTGCGTCTTTAATTTTTTCTGAAGCTTCTACAGTTGCTTCAGCTTTTTTTGTAGCTGTATCTTTTAGATCATCTGCTTTATCCGCTAATTCAGCCACTTTACCATCAGCTTTCTTTTTAACTTCTTCTGCTTTACTTTTAAGCATATTTTTTGTTTCTTGATACTTCTCTTCAAACTCTTGTTTTTTCTCACTGACTACTTCTTGTAAATGTGCAGTTTGTTCTATTGCGTAATTCTTGAATTCACCAGTTTTCTCAGCTGCAACATCTTTTAACTCAACAGCTTTATCTTTCAACTCATGCGCACCTTTATTGATATCGCTACGAAGTTCTTTCCCTGATTTTGGTGCGAACAATAGAGCTAATGAAGCCCCTACTAGCGTTCCTACTAATGATCCAATTAAAAAGTCTTTAGCATTAATGTTATCGTTTGATTTGTTTGTCATCTTTTTATTCCTCCTATTTTATATTTATGATTAATTATAATTGATTATTCTTTTTATTTTTTCTTTTGTTAATTAACTCCATAATGACTGTTCCCCATTTAACTAATTGGGCAGTTTCTTCTTTATTGTCTAGAGCAATTCCAGTAACTGAGTTTGAAAATTGTTGCAGTGATTGATTAAATCCTGTAATCGTAGTACCTAAACCACCAACGCTATCGACTAAGCCATTTAGACGCTGTGATTTATCATTAATATCATCAGCTAAAGCATTCGTTCGATTTAACAGTAACGTTGTCTCTGTCGTAATACCTTCCATTTGTTTTTCAAGGCCCTCAAGGGTATTAGCGACACTACTCATCGTCCGCTCCGTTTCTTTAAGAACTTTGATGAGATATACAACTAACGCCACAAAGGCTAGTGCAAAAATAATTGCGGAAATGTAAAGTAGATTTTCCATCGAATAGATCGACTCCTTTTATATGTAATTTTATTATGAATATAATGTTATTTACCCGTTTTAAATACAAATAAACATCTCTCATTATAAAGTGATCTAAACTAAACGAGTTTATACATGGAAAAAAACCGCTCAACTATCCATTAACTAATCGATTGTTTCTGAGCGGCTTTGAGCTTAACTATTTGCTACTACTTCTTTATATGCTTGTTGAAATTTTTGAATATCTCCTGCGCCCATAAAAACTAATACGCCATTTTCGTTAGCTGTTAACTGGTCTGTTGTTTCAGGTGTTAAGAGCTTGCTTTCAGGTATTAAGACTTGCAAATCTTCAATTGTTAATTTCTTATCTGCCTCACGTGCTGAACCAAATATATCACATAGGAAAACTTCATCAGCTAGTTTTAAAGCTTCCGCAAATTCATTTAAAAATATTTGAGTTCGCGTGTACGTATGTGGTTGGAAAATTGCAGTCACTTTACGGTTTGGATACTTCTTACGGACAGACTCAATCGTAACTTCAATCTCTTTCGGATGATGCGCGTAATCATCAATGATAACTTGATCATTTAGCTTTTGTTCTGAAAAACGGCGTTTCACTCCAGTAAATGATGCCAGGTGCTTCATATCATCTGCATTCATTCCTTCATAATGACATAAAGCAATAACTGCTAACGCGTTTAACACGTTATGATTTCCGTACATTGGGATCGTAAATGTCTCATAAAAATGATGGCGAACATAGACATCAAACTGTGTCCCCTCTTCAACCTCTACCACATTTTTCGCTTGAAAATCATTTGTATCAGTAAATCCATAATAAACGACAGGAACTTTTGCTTGAATTTTTTGCAAATATTCATCATCACCATAAGCAATGATTCCTTGCTTCGCTTTTTCAGCCATTTCTTGAAATGCCGAAAAAACATCGTCAATACTTGAAAAATAATCTGGATGATCAAAATCAACATTGGTCATAATTAAATAATCAGGTTCATAAGCCAAAAAGTGTCGTTTATATTCACATGCTTCAAAAACAAAATAATCGCTATCTTGATGACCTAAGCCTGTTCCGTCACCGATTAAATAAGAAATCGGATGTGTTTCACTCAGTACGTGTGCCAACAAACCAGTTGTAGAAGTTTTACCATGTGAACCTGTAACGGCGACGCTTTTATAATTTTTCATCCATTCGCCTAGAAAGTCATGATAGCGAAAAATTGGCAAACCTAACCTTTTCGCTTCAACAATTTCTTCATGATCATCGTTAAATGCATTCCCTGCAATGATCGTATAACCTTCTTTTATATTCTCTTTAGAGAATGGTAAAATCGGAATGTTTTTTTCGTTTAATGCTGCATCTGTGAAAAATGTTTTTTTGACATCTGAACCTTGAACACTTTTACCAGCGTCATATAAGATATGGGCGAGTGCACTCATACCTGTTCCTTTAATGCCAATAAAATGGTAAGTCGTCATAAATGTGTACCTCCAAGGTTTTTCTTCTAATAATTTTTTAACTCACACTTATTATCCAATAAGATATTATAACATATATTCAGCCATATCACAGATTAAACAGCTACTATTTTATATAGTCGACCTTTTCTAATCTCGGGTTTGGTTGACGTTGACGTCCAGCTTTTGATACTGGTTTACCATTTAGGACAACGTTATCACCTGTGAAACCAATATTAATATCTAATAAGTTTCTGCCGACGCCGTAAAGGTCCACTGGAACATTTCTCTTTTCAAACATTCTAATTTTTTCTTCTGTAAAACCACCACTTGCCATAATTTTCACGTGCTGGTAGCCTTCATCATCTAAAGCCTTGCGTAAGGCGAAGATTAGCTCTGGATTGACACCACGCGGATCAAATTTGCCAAGTAAGTGTGCATTTCTTAAAAAATATTTATCAACCATGTTTCCAGATGTATCTAGACGCACACATTTTAATGTCTCACCAAATTCACGGGCAACATTTAGCGCATCCGTTATGACGTCATTATTATAATCAACTAAAACAGTTAAATCATCTTCAGGATAAACCTCGTGGTAGGCTTTTGCCGCAGCGACAGTGTCACCTTCAAATAATTGAATTAAAGCGTGTGGCATCGTCCCCATACCTGTTTTACCCCACCATTCGTTCATTGCGTGTGTTGCTTGGGCTGTTGAACCACCAATAAATGCTGCGTAACCGTCACCAGCTTGTTGCGTATAATGGTCATCTCGGTCCCCCATAAAGATAATCGGTTTTTGCTTACCTGTTGTTCTACCCGCTTTCACCACATTATACACATTTGTTGCAACAGACGTTCGTCTTGCTAAAATACCGTCGATTACGCCCTCTAAATAGCCAAATGATTGATAAGATCCTTTAATTGTGAGGACTGTTTCGAATGGTGAAATTTTATCACCATCTTTTAGTGAATGAATTTCGAGTGTTTCTGGGTTTTCTGCAAATGTATGTAATAGTGCGATTGCTTCATCGGTTCCACATAGAACTGCTTCATCCTTTTGAAAAAATTGCATGATTACTTCATTATTAGGCTTTGTTTTTTCAGCTATTTCTTTTGTTTTTAAAAAGTATACAGCTGAGAACCAACCTTCTTCAAGGCGTTGATCGAATTTAAACGTTTCATTTGTTAAACGATCAATTTCGCCGTTTAATTTCTTTACGAATTCTTTTTCCATTGGTATAACACCTCGTTATATTATCCTAAAGTTTGTATTCATTTTGTTTATCATATAAGAAAACTGTAGATTACTCAAGCATTAATATCGTCTATGCTATTTGCATCAGCTGTAGTCTTCTTTCGTTATTAAAATTGTCCTTGGTTTACTACCATTTTGGCCAGATATGATGCCATTATACTCTAATGTATCAATCAGTCTGGCTGCTCGATTATAACCGATTTTAAAGCGTCGTTGTAAGAGTGATGTTGAGGCACTATCATGATCAAGTACGAAGGCGACAACTTCATCATAAATCTCATCTTCGCTTTCTTCTTGTTCAATTTTTTCTAATAAATCCTCTTGTTTAAACAGATAATTAACTGGCTCTCGTTTCCGGGCGTCGGCTGTAATTCTGTCTATTTCCTCGTCAGAAACAAATGCACCTTGAATTCTTACCGGGTGTCTAGCCCCATTTTCAACAAATAGCATGTCACCTTTTCCTAATAAACGTTCTGCTCCTCCATGATCAATTATTGTCCGCGAATCAATTTGAGAAGCGACACTGAAAGCAATCCGTGTTGGAATATTCGCTTTAATCAGACCAGTGATAACATCTACTGACGGCCTTTGGGTTGCAAGTAATAAGTGAATCCCACAAGCACGTGCCTTTTGAGCAATTCGACTAATTGAATCTTCAACATCTTGCGGTGCCATCATCATCAGATCTGCTAATTCATCAATCACAATAACAAGGTAAGGCATTTTTTCTTCAACTTTGTTTTGTTCAAGCATCTTCTGATTGTAACTATTAATATCACGAGCTCTCGCATGAACAAATTTCTGATAACGCTCTTCCATCTCTTCAACAGCCCACTTCAATGCTTGTGTCGCTGCTTTGACATCAGTAATTACCGGTGAAACTAGGTGTGGGATGTCATTATATGATGCGAGTTCTACCATTTTAGGATCAATTAATAATAGTCGCACATCTCTTGGCGTCGCTTTAAATATTAATGACGCCAAAATTGTGTTAATACAGACACTTTTACCTGAACCTGTTGCACCAGCAATTAAGCCATGAGGCATTTTATTAATATCAGTGACAATCGGCCGGCCTGATATATCTAAACCTAAACCAATTGTTAATGGTGACTTAGCGTCTTTAAACTGATCTGTTGTAAAAATTTCATGCAAACTAACAGGAGAAGCGACTTTATTCGGAATTTCAATGCCGATCGCATTTTTCCCGGGAATTGGCGCTTCAATTCGAATATCTTTAGCGGCCATATTTAATTTTATATCATCACTTAAATTACGTACTTTACTTACTTTAACACCTGTTTCCGGCTTGATTTCAAATCGGGTAACAGTTGGTCCCTGCATCACGTTAACGACATGTGCTTTGACATTAAATTCAGCTAACGTTTCAGTTAATTTGTGAGATTGACTTTCAATCCACTCTTGATCTTGATTTAAGGTACTCGGCTGATCATTTAGCAAATGTAAGCTCGGTAAGTCTTGTTTTGCAATTGTCTCTTGCTTACGTCTTTTTTCTTGTAGCCGGCGCTTGTCGCTCGGCGTCATCATCACGTTATAGGGCCTGACATAGCTAGTCGATTCTCGATCATTATAATTCTGTTTAGCTTTTTCCTGAATGATTGGTTCATGCTGATCTTGTTGTATGACTGGTTCAGATTTATCTGTGGACTTGTCTATTGACTTACGTCGATTGCTTCTCTTTAAAGCACTTTCTCGCTTTTCTTTAATGAGAGTGTCTTGTTCAATGCTTTCCACTACTTCATTTTCAACTGCACTATCAACTGTTTCAGATTTTTGTTTATACTTTAACGACTGATCCTCCAAACGTGTTTTTCGGTCACGTCGTAAGTATGCTGGTTTTTCAAGTGGCTCATTGATAGTTGGTTCAAATGTCTGGAGCCCATGAATTGGCGATGCAAATTCGGACGGCTGAAATGGACGCTTGGTCACAGCCTTTTCAATTTTAGGTTCATGAAAATATCGATCGCGCTGTTTTGCCATCTCTTGCATTTCACCTACTGTTGGTTGATCAACAGGCAGAGGAAAACGAAACGAGTCCTTTTTTGGATACTGAAAAGAAACTTTCGCTTCAATCGCATCTTTATTATATTGCTGATTGCCACGATCCTGTTCTTTATCTGGTTCAGAGGTAAAAAGTTGTTTCAATTTAGCAATTATCTTATCTTTCATTAGCTTTCACTCTTCCATAACATCATTACTTCTTATCTTAACAGACTTTTAAAGTTACTGACTTGATTTCAGTAAACTACAAGCGCTTTTGTATATTTCTTGTGTATTACGCTTACTTATCCACAGGTTTTCAAGTAGTATATTCATAGTCGCTATTATAACTTATTCTAACAATAACCTCTACAAATTACATTAATTACTGGAAACTTGCATTAAAAATATTTTAAGTTCTTTCTTCGTCATTTTTTCACCACCTTTGCAACTATTGGTTCCTTGCTAATTCTTATTATACGCAACTTTTAGTTTCTTACAGTAGGTAAATGCAACTTTTTATTTCTTTTCCTTTCAAGCAACTAATTGTTGCTATATAATATATTTATATTAAATGGGGAGATATGATTATGTTTTCTAAAAGATTGAAATATTTGAGAACGAATAAAGGTTTGTCGCAACAAAAAATTGCAGACTATATAGGTATTACTAGACAGGGTTATGGGAAGTACGAAGATGGGACGAGTGAACCAGATCAGAAAACTCTCGTCAAATTGGCTAGTTATTTTGATGTAACTACTGATTACCTTTTGGGGAAATCCGATCAACTGCATTTAACAGAAGAAGAAGCTTTCGAAGCTTTTAAAGACGATCCATCGTTAGAGCGGTGGTATAAGGAGCTTCCAAAGTCAAAAGAAGAGGACTTGCAACGCCTACGCAAGATTTGGGAAGCTTTTAAAGAGGATTTTTGACAGAATGATCAATTATAAAAATTATAGAAAAGGTGAGGTAACTTGAAAAGGGTATTATTATTTTTATTAACTTCTTTATTGTTGGTGGGTTGTGGAACAAGTGAATTAGGGAGTTTTATGGAGAGTTTCAACCAAAGTGCAAGAAAATATGATACAACAGAATTGGTTGAAGATGAATTTGGAGAAATTGAAGAAGAAGACGGCGAGAGATGGAGAGTCCTCTTTGAATCAAAGGAATACACGATGGAAGCATTGTACGAAGGAAACGATATAAGTGGTTATTATATCAACGTCAATTCTGATACAACATCAATTGACAAGACTGGAAAAGGCTACAACGCTATCCT
>CAZONN010000025.1:12231-13936 GCA_964581235.1 uncultured Amphibacillus sp. | reverse complement strand
TGCTTGAAAATGACATTAAGCTTAATCTTGCTATCGGTGACTTTGATTCAGTTGATGAGACTGAGTTTGAACGGATTAAATCATCTGCAGAAGTGATCAAGGTACACCCAATTGAAAAAGACTTAACAGATTTGGAATTAGCGATAAATGAAGCTTTAGAGTTTGGTGTGATTGATTTATTTTTATTTGGTGTAACCGGTGGTCGCAAAGATCATGAACTCAGCTCACTTTATTTGCTTGAGCGCTTGGTTGATAAGCAAATAAATGCTAGAATTGTTGACCGTCAAAACATGATTTCTATCTACCATCCTGGCCGCTATTCAATTAGTCAATCTTTGCTTTACCCGAAGATTTCTTTTCTTGCTTTGACGAAACAAGTGACCGGACTAAGTTTAACGCATTTTTATTACCCTTTAACAGACAGGACAATTAAGCGAGGCGACTCACTAACATTATCGAATCACTTGATTAGACAAACTGGTTATTTTTTATTTGATGCCGGCATATTAATAGTGATAAAGAGTAGTGAACAACACGTTTAATTTTTGTTCGCTATCCTGTTAGATATCGTTAGGAGGGGTTCACATGCGTTTTTATACGATAAAACTCCCTAAGTTCCTCGGAGGCATTGTACGTTTCTTTGTTAACCTATGGCAAGGTAAAGAAGATTAGAACGATTAAAAAAACTGTACGCCAATTGTCAGCAATTAAACAACAATTGGGCGTACAGTTTTTTATTCTTCAATCAAACCAAAAAAGATCAAACTCACATTTTGTTAGGTGAATTCGATCTTTTAGGTGTTTAAATTAGACACGTTCAACTTTACCTGATTTTAATGCACGAGCAGAAACATAAACACGTTGAGGTTTCCCGTCAATCATAATACGTACACGTTGTACGTTTGCTTTCCATTTACGTTTATTTGCATTTAAGGCGTGTGAACGTTTGTTTCCTACACCTGTTTTACGTCCTGTAATGACACATCTACGACTCATATTAATCCCTCCCAAATACAACTATCTACTAAACATACTTATATAATTTATCATAAATAGATATCAAAAGCAATTATTTTTTAGTGTTGAGTTTTTTACGATTTTAAAGAACAATTTAAAACACGCACACGTAAAGTAGGGAATTATAATTTATTTCAAATAAAAAGATACGATTAAAATTTACGAAACATATTTTTCAAGTTATAGTTGACTACATTATGTTGTACAGATTTAATGACGTTAACATTTTGGTTACTTCAACAAGTAATTTACCAGGAGTGATGAAAAATATTTTTATTTTACATCTAAAATAAAACCTTAGTCTACACTACCATTCGAACCCTTTTCCTCATCTTTATTTAACCATGCTACACTATATACGTAATAATATACACCTTTTTCATCTGGAGCAATAAACTGGTTTTCATTTAGCTTTACTTCTGTAGCGTCATCGCCTGGATTTTGAATGAGATATGCTTTATCCGGAGCTGGTGCACTCTTGATTTTTAACGAGATTTCTTCGCCAACGCTTGCTGCAATTCGTTGGCCATTTTCTAAAGGAACCATGATTTCTAAACATTCTGACTCGGAGTCGGATAAATTCCGGCAATAAGAGCCTAACTCAGAATTAAATTCTTCACGATTGACCTCGATAGTCATCTTTGGCGGCTTATTACCAAGTAAAACAGTATTTTCATTTGTGTTATTA
>CAZONN010000025.1:0-12131 GCA_964581235.1 uncultured Amphibacillus sp. | reverse complement strand
CATTAAAAGTCGGGTTTTTATCCTGACCTTTATATTGCCTATTTTTACTTTGAAATCAATCTTTATTTTTAGGTAAACTATAAAAAATAACATAACTCCTATCCCAATTCGAAAGGCAAATACTAAGTCGATAAATTATTATTCAGCGAGGTGATAGAAAATGAGGGAGTATAATCTGAGTGCGATAAGTAAAAAAAGGAAACAGAATCACAAATCTCCTGTTTCCTTAGCTTAAATCGTATTTACTGAAAGCACTTATTCAACCGAAATCTTAAATTGATAATTTAAAAGTCCCTCTGTCGATGCTTTTTTACCGTGCCAATAGACGAGCATATTATACGTAAACGTTCCAGGTTCGTTAGGTAGATCAACTTTTATCTTCTCTCTATTATAAGACCATTGATCATGATACTCGGGCAGTTCTTCAATGTTTAAATTAATTGTATTTGGTTTTGGGATGTCATTGAATGTGATGGTTATTTGTTCCCCAACCTTAGCGAAATGATTAGTTGTTACTACCTTGTCGATAGTTAATTCGCTACCACTTTCCCCCATAATGTCCAAGCACTCCTTGGCTCCCCAACATATTATTTGCGTTTCCAGCTCTACTAATTCACCGTTAATTTTCACGTCTGGAACATGGACTTCTGTACCCTTTAATTGTTTCGTGCAGCTTATTAGAATAGGCAAGCAAGCTACTAATAAAATAAATGTCATTAAATATCTTAGCAAATTTCCCCCTCCTAATTTAAAATGATGATTGCTCCATCATTATAAAAGTCAATAGCATTTGAATAAATAAGATTCATAACTCAGTTCTTCTCAAATACCAGAATTTTCTTCTGGAAAAACTTCAGCAAGCCCCGTTAATGTAGTTAAAAACAATAAACAAATAAAGGCAAAACTAAAAACAATCTTTTTCATAAAAAATCCTCCATTGTATTTTTTATCACAATATAATTGTACACAATAAAAGAAAAAAAAAACAACATTCCCTGTTTAAATTAAAAACGCCATTTTTTAACCGTGATACCATTTAATGTTTAAGGGTTAATTATTGGTCTTTTAATTAATGTTAACAACTCATATTTAGAATGCCGTAGGTAATCGGGGGTTCGTGTTTTGATTAAGTGTCAAACTCAATAATTAGATCACAGAAGTAATTATTTTTTTATTTACACACTAAAACATCATTTTTACAGCAAGGATTATCACTTGACAGTATAGCCGTTTTAGGTCAAAGTAATAAGGTGAAGTTTAATGTAGACAATACTAGAATTGAGGCTAATTTGTTAAATACCTTTTATATTTGCGAAAAGTATTGTAAAATGTTTAGAGATTAATTGTTGTTAGTGTAAAATAAGATTTAGTAATCACTTTGAAATTAATCAAGGAGGATATAAAATGGCAATTGAGCTGACGACTAAAGATGGTCGAGTAACGATTACAAATGAAGTTATTGCAACTGTTGCAGGTGGTGCGGCAATTGAGTGCTATGGTATTATTGGAATGGCTTCAAAAAACCAAATAAAAGATGGGATTTCTGAAATACTTCGAAGAGAAAATTTCTCAAGAGGTGTCGTTGTTCAACAAGAAAATAATCGATTAACAATTGATATGTATATTATCGTAAGCTATGGAACAAAGATTTCCGAGATTGCACATAATGTCCAATCACAAGTTAAATATAACTTAGATAAAACATTAGGATTAGCTATTGATGCAGTTAATATTTATATCCAAGGCGTCCGCGTTCAAAATGATAAGTAAGGAAGAAAGATCGAATACTGATCTTTTTCGTGAGAGATAAGGGAGGAAGCAGTTGTGGGATTAACAAAAATAGAAGGTGCAAAGCTAGCTGAAATGATTTTATTAGGCGCAAGTCACCTATCTAATAATGCAGATATGATCGATGCATTAAATGTGTTTCCAGTTCCTGATGGGGATACGGGTACCAATATGAATTTATCGATGACATCAGGGGCTAATGAGGTAAAGAAAGTGTCTACTGGCACAGTTTCAGAAGTTGCTAATGCTCTAGCAAAAGGATTACTTATGGGTGCTAGAGGAAATTCTGGCGTTATTCTTTCGCAATTATTTCGTGGATTTTCAAAAGGTGTAACTGATCTTGAAGAATTAACAACAGAAACAATGGCTAAAGGCTTGCAAAATGGTGTGAAAACAGCATACAAAGCTGTCATTAAACCTGTTGAGGGGACAATTTTAACAGTCGCTAAAGATACAGCAAATGAAGCAGAGAAAGTCGCCCAAGAAACGGATGATTTAGTTGAATTTATGGAGCGTATTTTAGAAGCTTCGAAAAAATCACTTGAATATACACCAGAGTTATTACCTGTCCTAAAAGAAGTTGGTGTTGTAGATAGTGGTGGTCAAGGCTTAGTTGTTATTTATGAAGCGTTTTTAGCTTCTTTAAAAGGTGAAGCTCTACCAGAAGTCGACATTGATCTTGGGTCAATGGATGATCTAGTAAGTGCTGAACATCACAAATCCCATCAGGACTTTATGGATACTTCAGAAATTGAATTTGGTTATTGTACAGAGTTCATGGTCAAATTTGAACAAGAAAAGACAAAAGATCAACCATATAATGAAGAAGATTTTCGTAATCAGCTAAGTGAATTAGGTGATTCGTTATTAGTTGTTTCTGATGAAGACTACGTGCGGGTACATGTTCACGTTGAACATCCTGGTGAGGCAATGAATATTGCCCAACAATATGGTAGCTTTGTTCAAGTAAAAGTTGAAAACATGCGTGAGCAGCATAGTGAAATTGTTGGTGAGCAAGAAAAAACTAAGGTAAAGCCTAAGGCTGAGTATGGAATTGTCTCAGTTGCTATGGGCACAGGGATTGAAGAGTTGTTAACGAGCTTAGGTGCAAGTGTTGTACTGACTGGCGGACAAACAATGAACCCTAGTACTCAAGATATTAGCGAAGCGATTGAAAAAGCGCATGCTAATAAAGTGATTATCTTACCTAATAACAAAAATATAATAATGGCAGCTGAACAAGCAGCTAAATTATCAGAACAAGATGTGATTGTTGTACCAACGAAAACGATTCCTCAAGGGATGAGTGCATTACTGGCATATAATCCAGATCTAAGCTTGGATGAAAATGAAAAAAATATGTCTGAAGCTTGTCAGTATGTAAAAACAGGACAACTCACTTATGCGGTCAGAGATACTCAAATTGATGGCTTAACAATTGAGAAGGATAATTTTATGGGTATTGTTGATGGTGCAATTAAAGCAACTGATCCTGATAAGATTACGGCTACGAAGAAGTTGTTGGCTGAATTAATTGATGAAGATGATGAAATTTTAACAATCTTACAAGGTGAAGATGCAACTGAAGAAGAAGTTGCAGAATTAGTGACTTATATTGAAGCAGAGTTCCCAGAGATTGAAGTAGAAACTCATCAAGGTAACCAACCGATCTATTCTTTAATCTTCTCGGTTGAATAAATTTTAACTTATAACCCAACAAGAGTGTTTCGAAGAATTGCTTCGAGACACTCTTTTTTATAATTTAATCAACAAATATTTCTTAAATTATCTTGAGATTAATCATTAGTATCAATAGGATCAATTGCTGATAATGTGTATAATAAGAGTAGTTTGGTGTGCAGTTATTATGAGAAGATAAAAACTTGAAATAAGGGGGTGGGCGTGATTATGCATAATCGATTAGTTAGTGAAGTAAAGGGAGTTGGTCCTGCTTTAAATGAAAAGCTATCAGAGTTGAATATTCACACTGTTGAAGATTTACTGACTACTTATCCCTCGCGTTACGAAAACTTTGAAGTATTATCGATTATCGAACTTGTTCATGATCAAAAGGCAACGATCGAAGGAATTGTTTTAAATGAACCTGTTGTTACATATTTCGGGCGGAAAAAATCACGATTAGTCGTCCCAATTCAGGTCGATCAAGTTGTTGTAAAAGGTATTATGTTTAATCGTGCTTTTGCCAAGAAACAATTAGTTGTAGGAGAAAAGGTTACCGTTACGGGTAAGTGGGATCAACACCGGCAACAAATAACAATCAGTCATTATCAAGTAGGTGATAACTCATCGTCGGAAATTGAACCTGCTTATTTGTTGCGTCAACTACTCACACCATATCAATTCAAAAAAATCTTAAAACAAGCGTTCAACCAATTTCGTGATGAAATTAATGAAATTTTACCTAATCAATATCTGCAAGATTATAAATTAATTAACCGAGCATTCGCAATAGAACAGATGCATTTTCCGAATGATGCCGATCATTTGAAGCAAGCGAGAAGACGGTTAATTTATGATGAACTATTAATTTTTCAATTAAAAATGCAAGCGCTACGAAAGTTTAATCGCGAGTTAACGACTGGAAATGCTAAAGTCTATCCTGAAAATAAATTAGCTGAATTTATTAACGAGCTCCCATTTGAATTAACAAAAGCACAAAAGCAAGCAAATCAGGAAATTTTAAAGGATATTAAGTCAGAATACAGAATGCATCGACTGTTGCAAGGTGACGTTGGCTCTGGTAAAACAATTGTTGCTGCAATTGCGCTGTATGCCACTGTATTATCTGGGTTTCAAGGTGCAATTATGGTGCCGACAGAAATTTTAGCTGAGCAACACTATCAATCTTTGTCAGCCCTTTTTAAGGATCGTTTGCGAGTTGAGTTATTGACAGGTTCAGTAAAAGGGAAAGAACGTAAGCAAAGATTAGCAGCGATTCAATCTGGAGAGGTCGATTTAATTGTTGGAACACATGCATTGATTCAAGATGAAGTTTACTTTTCAAAATTAGGTCTGGTAATTGTCGATGAACAGCACCGTTTCGGTGTCAATCAGCGTAAAGTTTTGCGGGAAAAAGGCATCGATCCTGATGTGCTATTTATGACAGCTACGCCAATTCCGAGAACATTAGCAATTACGAGTTTTGGTGATATGGATATGTCAATTATTGATCAGATGCCGGTTGGGCGTAAGCCAGTCGAGACGTTTTGGGTGAAGGAAACGTTAATGCCAAGGATTCTAAAATTCATTGAAAAAGAAGTACAAAATGGTGGACAAGCTTATGTTATCACGCCATTAATAGAGGAATCAGATAAAATGGATATTCAAAATGCCGTCGATTTATACCATCAACTAACGACTGCTTTTTCGATACCAATGCAAATTGGTCTTTTGCACGGGCGCTTAACAAACGCAGAAAAGGATGAGGTGATGCAGAATTTTGCTAATAACAAAATTAATCTGCTCGTTTCAACAACTGTAGTTGAAGTAGGTGTCAATGTGCCTAATGCGACAATTATGGTGATTTATGATGCTGAACGATTTGGTCTCTCACAATTACACCAATTAAGAGGGCGTGTTGGTCGTGGTGAAAAGCAGAGCTATTGCATTTTAATTGCTGATCCAAAAGGGGAAATAGGCAAAGAACGCATGCAAGTGATGACTGAAACAACGAATGGTTTTGTTTTGGCGGAGCACGACTTGAAATTAAGGGGTCCTGGTGAGTTTTTTGGTAAAAAGCAAAGTGGGTTACCTGAATTTAAAATAGCGGATCCAATCCATGATTATCGCACACTAGAGACAGCTAGAAAAGATGCTGTTGAAATTGTTTTTAATGATCAGCTTGAAAATAATGAAGAATATAGCCAATTGAAACGGCACCTTAAGCGAATCTTGGCAGAATATAACGAAGGTTTTGATTAAAAAAGGTTGCAAAAAATTAATTCTTTAGCTATATTACTATTAGTACCTAGTCTTAATATTAAAGTAAGATTAGAATGTGGGTGGTGCAAAAATGAGATTACCGAAAAAGATTAGACAGGAGCGGCTCAAAGAAAAGATTGATGAGACGCCGTTTATTACAGATGAAGAATTAGCTAAATCTTTTTCTGTTAGTATCCAGACGATTCGCTTGGATCGTATGGAATTAGCAATCCCAGAATTAAGAGAACGAATCAAATCGGTAGCAAAAGACCAATGGAACGAAACCGTTAAGTCATTGCCAATTGATGATGTGATTGGTGAAATAATCGATCTTGAGTTAGATAAACGCGCAATTTCAATTTTAGATATTCAAAAGGAACATGTTTTTACCAGAAATGATATTGCTAGAGGACATCATTTATTTGCTCAGGCAAACTCATTAGCTGTTGCAGTAATTGATGATGAATTGGCACTAACGGAAAAAGCAGAAATACGTTTTAAGCGCCAAGTTAAACAAGGGGAGCGCGTCATTGCGAAAGCCCATGTGGAACCAATTGAAAAACGTCGTCGTACACTTGTCACTGTAGATAGTTTTGTTGAACAAGAACTTGTTTTCTCAGGTCAGTTTACGATGTATCGCTCAACATAATATTAGGGAGTTGAAATGATGAAAATCGTTATTGATGCAATGGGGGGAGATCATGCACCACAATCAGTCGTGGAAGGTGCAATGCTTGCGATTGAGTCACTTGATCAAATTGAAACAATTACCTTAGTTGGTGACCAAGACAAAATCAAACCATTTTTAACAAATGATCATAAAATCTCGATTATACATACAACAGAAGTAATTTCTGGTGATGATGAACCTGTTCGAGCAGTAAGACGTAAAAAAAATGCGTCACTCGTGCTAATGGCTCAGGAAGTAAAAGAGGGTCGTGCGGATGCCTGTCTTTCTGCAGGAAATACTGGTGCTCTAATGAGTGCAGGCCTCTTTCAAGTTGGACGTATTAAAGGAATCGAACGTCCTGCATTAAGTCCAACGTTACCAACAATTGATGGCAAAGGTTTTGTTTTTCTAGATGTTGGTGCAAACGTAGATGCAAAACCGAAACAATTATTACAGTATGGCATTATGGGTTCAATCTATAGTGAAAAAGTTAGAGGAATTAATAAGCCGCGAGTCGGACTATTAAATGTTGGGACGGAAGCTGGGAAAGGGAATGAATTAACGAGACAAGCATATGAATTATTAAGTGAAGCGCCAATTAACTTTATCGGTAACGTTGAGGCGAGAGATTTATTTGATGGTGTTGCTGATGTCGTCGTTACTGATGGTTATAGTGGAAATATTGCTTTAAAAACGATTGAAGGAACAGCTGGTATGATGTTTAGTTTATTAAAAGAAACATTTATGTCATCACTAAAAACAAAGGTTGCAGCAGCTGTTTTAAAGAAAGACTTGAAACAGTTAAAAAACAAACTAGATTATTCTGAGTACGGTGGGGCAGGTTTATTTGGCTTAGCAGCACCGGTGATTAAAGCACATGGTTCGTCTAATGGACGTGCGATTTATAACGCGATTAAACAAACGAGTCATATGGTTGAAAATAAAGTGACTGAAGTGATTGAAGCAACGGTTAAAGAAATGAGCGAATCAAACGGAGGACAGCAATGAAAAAACTAGCTTTTGTTTTTCCAGGTCAAGGTTCACAGCAAGTAGGGATGGGTCAATCACTGATAGAAGGAAATTCAACAAATCAAGCGCTGTTTAATCAAGCTGATCAGTTACTCGGGTTTTCTCTGTCGGAGATGATTCAAGCAGGTCCTGACAATGAATTAACGAAAACCGCAAATGCTCAACCGGCATTGCTTCTGATTAGTACGATGGTTTTTCGAGAGTTATTAAATCGAGGAATAAAACCGGCTGTTGTTGCTGGACATAGCTTAGGGGAATATAGTGCGCTAGTCGCTGCTGGTGTCTTAACTTTTGAAGATGCCATTCCACTTGTGCATGAGCGGGGTCAGCTAATGGAGCAAGCTTATCCTAAGGGTGCGGGAGCGATGGCTGCGGTTCTTGGATTAGATCAACAACAGATTGAAGCACAGTTAGAAAAGTTGAGTGAGGTCGTTGATTTAGCGAATATCAATTGTCCAGGTCAAATTGTTATTTCTGGCACAAGAGTTGGTATTGATCAAGCCATTCCACTTTTAAAAGATGCTGGAGCTAAACGTGTGATTCCACTTAACGTAAGTGGACCATTTCATTCGCGATTAATGCGAGAGGCAGCCGATAGCTTTCAAGCTATTTTAAGTCAGGTGAATTTTTCAGAGCCAACAATTCCTGTTTATTCAAATGTAACAGCTAAACAGATTGTAGATAAAAATCAAAGTAGAGATTTACTCGTTAAACAGTTATATTCACCGGTGAGATTTCAAGAAATCATTGAAGAATTACTGGAACAAGATTTTGATGCGATCGTTGAGGTTGGTAATGGGAAAGTATTGGCTGGTTTAGTCAAAAAAGTATCTCGACGAGCAAAAGTATTCTCAGTATTTGATCTAGCATCACTCGATCATTTCACCGAATGGTATCAGGAGGGCAAATAATATGGCGGAAAAGGTTGCATTAGTTACAGGTGCATCCCGTGGGATTGGTCGCGGCATTGCGCTAGAATTAGCAAGTAGGGGTTATGCAGTTGCAATTAATTACTCTGGCAACGAAGCAAAAGCGAATGAAGTGGCTGAAGCGGTTCGAGAACTTGGTCAAAAGGCACTGGTGGTAAAGGCTGATGTATCAGTTGAGAGTGATGTAAAAGCGATGGTTAAATCAGTCATTAATGAATTCGGTTCATTAGATGTCCTTGTCAATAATGCCGGAATTACACGTGATAACTTGTTACTGCGAATGAAAGAAGCTGACTTTGATCAAGTGATCGATATAAACTTAAAAGGTGTTTTTCTATGTATGAAAACGGTGAGTCGTCAAATGATGAAGCAACGATCAGGGAAAATTATTAATATTTCTTCCGTTGTTGGTATAAGTGGGAATCCTGGGCAAATTAATTATGTAGCTGCTAAGTCGGGTGTGATTGGAATGACAAAGACGGCAGCAAAAGAGCTTGCTTCCCGTAATATATCCGTTAATGCAGTAGCACCAGGGTTTATTGATACTGAAATGACCGATGAGTTAAGCGATACAATTAAAGAAGAGTTATTTAAATTGATTCCGTTACAAAGGTTAGGAAAAGTGGAGGATGTTGCTAAGGTCGTTGCTTTTTTAGCATCAGATGAGGCAAGTTACATAACTGGACAGACATTGCAAGTTGATGGTGGCATGGTTATGTAAAGATTAACAGATCCTTTAAAGGGGGTGAAAAATATGTCAAACACATTTGAAAGAGTTAAGCAAATTGTTATTGATCGACTAGATGTTGAAGAAGATAAAGTGACTTTAGATGCTTCGTTCCAAGCAGATTTAGAAGCTGATTCACTTGATGTTGTTGAACTTGTTATGGAATTAGAGGATGAGTTCGATATGGAGATTGCTGATGATGAAGCTGAAAAAATCGAAACAGTAGGCGATGCTGTTGAGTACATAGACAGCCAGTCTTAAAAATACTAAAAGGTCTCGTTATTTTGTAACGAGACCTTTGCATTATTTTATAAGAAAAGCTAATATATACTAAAGAGAATAGGAGGTATTTTATGCAATGAATTTTAAGGCGTTAGAAAAAGAACTAGCAATTACATTTAAAAATCAAAAGTTATTGATTCAGGCGTTCACTCATTCATCATATGTAAATGAAAATCGAAACCGAGTCCATTGTGATAACGAGCGATTGGAGTTTTTGGGTGACGCGGTTTTAGAATTGGGTATTTCTCAATACTTGTATCGAACCTACCCGAACAAGCCTGAGGGAGAGCTAACGAAGTTGAGAGCAATGATTGTCTGTGAGCCAGCCTTAGTTAAATTTGCTTTGAATCTTAATTTTGATCGCTATGTTTTACTAGGAAAAGGTGAAGAGCGGACAGGTGGCAGGCAGAGGCCAGCCCTATTGGCAGATGTTTTTGAAGCTTTCATAGGCGCTTTATATTTAGATCAAAGCTTTAACGCCGTTGTCGATTTTCTACATAATTTTGTTTATCCAGAAATTAAAAATGGCATCATCCTCGATGCACTTGACTATAAGAGTCAGTTACAAGAACTGATCCAACAAGATAAGCAGAGTGAGATCAACTATGAGATCGTTTCAGAGAAAGGACCTGCACACGACAGGGAATTTATTGCTCAAGTAAAGATAAACAATCGAGTTGTCGGTGTTGGTCATGGTCGAACAAAAAAAGAATCAGAGCAACGTGCTGCTAAGAAAGCTTTGGACAAACATCAAACTTCGATTTAGTTGAACGTTGGCTTGTTTTTATGAATTGCTTCGTAAAAACGAGCCAACGGTAATATTTATCGCTCTCCACTAAATTTTAACCTGCTGATGCAATTGATCCTATCTAGTCATCAATTGAAGAAAACCACTTTTGTTATTTACGGATCACCGCAAGCTCTTCAATAAAAGCCTCTTTTTCAGAGATACTGATCACTGATTTATCAATCACATAATCATATAACCATTTTAACTCCTGATATTTGTCAATATTATAGTCTTCGGGATCAAGCAAACTGGTATTAGCAACATCCAGTTTCTGTCCGATTTTTTCTAAAAGATAAGCTAAATTTGTTTGATTTGCTTCAGATAAATTCATTATTTTCCTCCTTTTTAATCTGTCCTACTATCTAAGCTGTCTTTATGATAAAATATATAGGTTGAAATAGAAAGAGATGATTGTTATTTTTAACGAAATAGGTGAAAAAATATGTTCTTAAAAAGATTAGAGTCGGTTGGTTTCAAGTCATTTGCTGAACCTATTACAGTTGATTTTGTACCTGGTGTCACAGCGGTTGTTGGTCCAAATGGAAGTGGGAAAAGTAATATCACTGATGCAATCCGTTGGGTATTAGGTGAACAATCAGCTAAATCATTACGCGGATCAAAAATGGAAGATATTATCTTCCAAGGTAGTGACACGCGTAAGCCTCTTAATATTGCCGAAGTAACGTTAATTTTAGATAATCAAGACAGAACATTACCGATTGATTATCAAGAAGTGAGCGTGACAAGGCGCGTATCTCGATCTGGAGAAAGTGATTTCTTCATAAACAAACAATCGTGTCGTCTTAAAGACATAGTTGATTTATTTATGGATTCTGGTCTAGGGAGAGAAGCGTTCTCGATTATTGGTCAAGGGAAAATTGAGGAAATTTTAAGTTCGAAGGCAGAGGAAAGACGGACAATTTTTGAAGAAGCTGCAGGTGTCTTAAAATACAAAAACCGAAAGAAGAAAGCAGAGTATAAACTTGCTGAGACACAAGAAAATTTAAATCGAGTTGATGATATTATTCATGAAATCGAGGGACAATTGGAGCCTTTAAAAGAACAATCATCACGGGCTAAGGAATATTTAGCGCAAAAAGACCAACTCAAAGGCGCTGAAATAACGTTATTAAGGACAGAAATTGAGCTCTTACATAATGACTGGCAAGAGTTTTTAACGAAAATAAAGCAATTAAAAGAAAATGAGAATGATTATTCAGTTGAAATTCAAATTGAAGCAGCTGAAGTTGAAAAAGAGCAACATGAAATTGAACAACTGGATCAAATTGTTCAATCATTTCAACAAAGACTTTTAGCATTAACTGAGTCATTTGAAAAATTAACTGGTGAGAAGAACGTTATCTTAGAACGAGCAAAATATACGACAGAAAATAAAGATAAGTTAATAAGTCAACTTAATTTATTGAATGATCAAGTTGAGATTGCAAGGAAACAATTAGGGAGTGAACAAGAAAAGTTAGCGTCTATTACTGAGAGGGGTAAGTTAACGACGGATAATTTGAAGCAACTTGAACGTCGATTAATGCATAATCAAGATGACTTAAAAGAGCAAATTGAATCATTAAAGGCAGATTATATTGAAAGCCTAAATGAACAAGCGACGACGCGTCACTCGATTAAAACATATGAGCAACAACTCGAGCAGATACTCGCTCAAAAAGAGCGTAATCAGTCACAGCAGACAACTGAGCATGATGATTATCAAGAGTTACTCGCTTTAAAGCAAGAAATATTTGATCGAAATATAGCTTTAACTGGTAAAGTTGAAGCGATTGAAGAAAAACTTAAGCAAGCAGAATCTAATCAGCACGAAGCTTCGGTTGCCTTAAAAGATATGCACAAGAAGCTAGAACAAGGCCTTCGTCAAATTGATCGTCTACAGTCAAGAAAAGAAATGCTTGAGGAAATGAAGCAAGATTTCCAAGGTTTTTATTCAGGTGTAAAAATGATTCT
>CAZONN010000024.1:5734-13992 GCA_964581235.1 uncultured Amphibacillus sp. | reverse complement strand
CTACTCCCTCCACCATTTTAATTTAATATAAGTATCATCTAACAGTTATGAAAAACACTGTTATTTTATTATTGGTGGGCTATGGCCAAGCGGTAAGGCAACGGTTTTTGGTTCCGTCATGCGCTGGTTCGAATCCAGCTAGCCCAGTAAATATTATACTAAGAAAACCTTTAAAACGTTTTGTTTTAAAGGTTTTTTTATATATACTTTACGATTCCGTACTTTTGAATATAAAGATGATTTTGAGTATGCTATAATAAAACAAGTGATTACGAATTGAAATGAGTGGTTATGATATGAGTAAAGGGATGTGTAAACCATGCTAGGTGAGGGATTAAATATCTTTAATATTCTTAGAGTTATCGTAGACATTACTCTTGTCTGGTATGTTTTCTATAAATTAATTATGTTGTTGCGTGGTACAAAAGCCATTCAACTTTTAAAAGGAATCTTTGTAGTTTTATTTATTTATTTAATAAGCCATATATTAAAACTTCAAACTGTACAAGTTATGATTGAGCAGATTATTGTTTGGGGCCCAGTCGCGTTGATTGTATTATTCCAACCTGAACTGAGGAGAGCCCTTGAACAAATCGGAAGAGGAAGTTTCTTCAGTCGTAATCGTCAATCTGAAGAGGAAATTCTGAACCAAACAATTGATGCACTTGTAACATCCTCTATATATATGGGAAAAAGACGAATTGGTGCGTTAATTACAATTGAAAGAGAAACAAATATGGGCGATTATATTGAAACTGGAATTGCGATTCAGGGGCAGTTGTCGCACCAACTTCTAACAAATATTTTTGTTCCTAACACACCGTTACATGATGGTGCAGTCATTATCAATGATGATCAAATTATTGCAGCCGCATGTTATTTACCACTTTCAGAAAGCCCTTTTATCTCTAAAGAATTAGGAACAAGACACAGAGCAGCAATGGGTATTAGTGAAGTAAGTGATGCCCTAACGATAATTGTGTCTGAAGAAACAGGGAACATATCGTATACAAGAAATGGAGAACTGCACAGAGATATAAGTCCTGATGAACTGAAGGATCTTTTACGGCAGGATTTAGGTACGAGTTTTAGTAAAACCCCTACATTGAAAAACTGGAATTGGAGGGGGAGAAGAAATGAATGAATGGTTAAATAAAACGTGGGTGATTCGAGTAATCTCATTGTTACTTGCGATAATTACTTTTATCGTGATTACAATAGATAATCAAGATACACGTACTGCAGATATCGGGAGTTTTGACTCTATCTTTAGTAGTTCACAAGAAGTTCAAACTTTAGACGATATGCCTGTTAGCATTCAAATTGATGATGAGAAATATGTTGTGAGTGGCGTTCCACAAACAGTGAAAGTAACACTACAAGGAACCGTTAGTGTTGTGCAGTCGACCGTTACTCAACGTAATTTTGATGTTTTTGTTGACCTTAAAGGACTTGAACCAGGAACACATACTGTTCCAATTGAATATGAGGGAGTTTCGAATCGCTTGTCGGTCGAGATTAACCCTAGTGAAGTTCAAGTATTAATTGAAGAGCGAGCAATGGATGAATATAAAGTAGGTGTTGATTTCACGAATCAAGATAGTTTACAACCTGGATTTGAATTATTGGAGGCAATAGTAACACCAGACATTGTCAAAATAACGAGTTCACAAAACATTGTTGAACGAATCGCTATTGTGACTGCTTATGTTGATCTTGAAGGTTTAGGTGAAGATATGACCTTTGTTGATGTACCTGTTCGGGTTTATGACCATGAGGGTAATCAATTAAATGCTCGAATTGAGCCAGAAGTCGTCTCAGTTGAGGTTAAGTTAACAAGCCCTAATAAGACAGTCCCTGTTGTTGTTGATACATCAAACGAGATAGGCGATAATTACCGAATTACATCGGTGGATGTTGATATAGAAGAAGTTAAGGTATTCGCTGCCGAAGATGATTTGGTAAATATTAACATGATTCAAACTGTGCCAATTGATTTATCCAATATAACGAAGACAACAACAATTGAAGTCGATTTGGCGATGCCCGGAAATATTCGTTTAATCTCAGATGAAGCAGTCACTGTTACGATTGAAGTAGAGGAATCAACTGAAGAAGTAATTGAAGATCTGGAAGTTACTGTTCAAAATCTGCAAGACGACCTGATATCATCATTTTTGAATCCTGATACGGGTAGAATTAATATTACTGTAATGGGTTTTCCAACAGATTTAGCTGATATTGATGCAAGTGATTTTCAGATACTTGTTGATTTGGCCGGACTCGAAGATGGTGAATATCAGTTACCACTAGACATACGAGGTCCAACAGGTTTAGAATTTTCATCCGAGATCGATGAAGTAACGATAGAAATTCAGTAACGAATAAAACGGTAATTGGAAACAAAGGAGAGGTACATGATGGGTAAATATTTCGGAACAGATGGTATAAGAGGAATAGCTAATGAGCAATTAACACCAGAATTAGCTTTTAAGCTGGGCCGAGCAGGTGGCTATGTACTGACAAAAGATGTCGAAAAGCCTAAAGTGTTGATTGGAAAAGATACACGTATTTCAGGGGAAATGCTTGAAGGAGCTTTAATATCTGGTCTATTATCGATGGGTATAGAAGTTATGCGCTTAGGTGTTATTTCGACTCCAGCTGTTGCTTATTTAACTAAAGCGATGAGTGCAGAAGCAGGTATTATGATTTCTGCTTCCCATAATCCGGTCGAAGATAATGGAATCAAGTTTTTTGGACCAGATGGCTTTAAATTATCAGATGAGCAAGAAGAGGAAATAGAAGCTCTAATTGATGCGGAGGTAGATGATCTTCCGCGTCCAACTGGCTCTAATATTGGAATTATTAATGATTATTTTGAAGGTGGACAAAAGTATCTGCATTATTTAAAGCAATCAATTGATAATGAATTCAATGGTTTACACGTCGCGCTTGATTGTGCAAATGGATCAACGTCGTCATTAGCTACACATTTATTAGCAGATTTAGAAGCAGATGTATCAACTATTGGTGCTTCTCCTAATGGTCTAAATATTAATGATGGTGTAGGATCAACTCATCCAGAGTCATTACAAGCCTTAGTTGTCGAAAAAGAGGCAGATATTGGGTTAGCATTTGATGGTGATGGTGATCGGTTAATTGTTGTTGATGAAAAAGGTAACATAATTGATGGCGATCAAATTATCTTTATTTGTGCAGATTATTTAAACACACGTGGTCTGCTGCGTCATTCAACGGTTGTCTCAACGGTCATGAGTAACTTAGGCTTTTATAAAGCACTAGAAGAAAACGGAATAAAGAGCGAAAAAACAGATGTTGGTGATCGTTATGTTGTAGAAGAAATGCGTAAGGGTGGCTATAATCTTGGTGGAGAACAATCAGGACATATTGTTTTCTTAGATTATATTACTACTGGAGATGGGATGCTAACTGCACTTCAGTTGCTAGATATTATGAAAGAAACAGGCAAACCAATTTCAGAATTGGCAGCTAAGATGGTTAAATTCCCTCAAGTGTTGAAAAATGTTGAGGTTGTTGATAAACATCAAGTCTTTGTTGATCAACGTGTGCAAGATGTGATTGCCGAAGTCGATGCTGAAATGGGGGATGATGGTCGGGTGTTAGTTCGCCCATCTGGAACGGAATCTCTTGTTCGTGTCATGGTTGAGGCGCCAACAATTGAACGTTCTCATGAAGCAGCAGATAAAGTTGTGCATGTGATTGAGCAAGTATTGGGTTTAGAGTTAGAGTAAAACAATCAAATTATAAAAACCGGAATCCACGCCTAAAATGGTATGGGTTCTGTTTTTTTTGATTTTCTTAGTGAGTTGCTAGTGCTTCTGATTTCGTCCTATGAACCGTACCAAACTTATGCTCAGGTGGGGCGTAAATTGAGTAAAGCTTCAATGGTTGCTCGCCAATGTTCTTGATATTATGCCACTTCCCAGCAGGTACCATGATCGCGGATCCAGACCTAACCCTTCTTTGAAAAGTTAATTGTTCTTTGTTATCCCCCATTTGAACAAAACCTTCCCCAGCTTCAATTCTCAAGAATTGATCATGATCATGATGTATTTCTAAACCAATATCATCACCAACATCAATGCTCATTAATATCACTTGAAGATGTTTCCTGTCCGAAATGTCTTATTAAGATTTGCTGCTTGATGAATATCAACTACATATGGATTAGCACCGTGATCTTTTAATTGGGTATTACTGTGATAAGATCCTAAAGAATGAATGACGTCCTGATAGCCTAATTGACTTGGGTGTCCCCAATAGATGCATGAATATATTGATTGATTACAATTATATGGATGTACCTGATACATCCAAGGATAGTTGTGCACTTTTTCATCTCTTTAATAAATTAGTTACCATACTATATGCGGTCGACCTAGAAAACGTACAAATATTAAGTTCGTGTAAACTCTAACCTGAATCTATTGCTCCTAACTATGCCCTGTGTTATTTTTGGGATACTCTTTTTAAAATAGTGAATAACAATAAGTAGTTGAGGTGGACTAAGTTATGAGTAGCAAACAAGATAATCAATTTAAGAGATGGATCGAAATATTTGTTGTGACATTACGACTTGGCTTGACGTCATTTGGTGGGCCTATTGCTCACCTAGGGTATTTTCATGAGGAATATGTTCAGAAGAGAAAATGGCTAGATGAGAAAAGTTACTTAGATTTAGTCGCACTATCTCAGTTTTTACCTGGGCCGGCTAGTAGTCAGACGGGTATTGGAATTGGTGTGATGCGAGGTGGAGTGGTCGGTGGTATTGTTGCTTTTTTAGGTTTCTCGCTGCCATCTGTGATTGCTCTAATGACCTTTGCCAGCCTCCTAACAACGTTTGGTATCGAAGATTCAGTGGCGATTAGAGGCTTACAAATTGTTGCCGTTGCTGTTGTTGCTAAGGCTGTTTTAGGGATGGCTGAAAAGTCAACGCCGACATTAATGACAAAGTTAATTGCTCTGTTTGGATTGTTAATCACATTACTTTGGCAGACAGCTTATGCACAAATTATTGTTATATTGTTAGCAGGGTTAATTGGTTTTATTATATTTAAGGAAAGTGATCAGCAAACACATCTATCGACGAGTGAATTTCCAATCTCATATCGTGTCGGCTATATTTGTTTAACGTTATTTTTTAGTTTGTTAATCATATTACCCATTATAAGTAGTATGGTCAATTTGCCATGGTTAACATTGTTTGATAGCTTTTATCGCTCAGGCTCACTTGTATATGGTGGTGGGCACGTCGTTCTCCCGCTGCTTGAGCAAGAGATAGTCACTGCAGGATGGATGACTCAACAAGAGTTCTTAACTGGATTTGGGGCGACTCAAGCCGTTCCTGGCCCCATGTTTACCTTTTCTGCATACATCGGAACGATTATTAATGGTTGGTTGATTGGATTCCTTTCCTTCTTGGCAATCTTTTTACCTGCAATTCTACTTATTATCGGTGTCTTGCCATTTTGGGAATCGCTTAGGAATAAGCCACAAATAAAAAGTGCTCTAATTGGCGTGAATGCATCAGTAGTTGGGATTTTAATTTCAGCACTTTATTCACCAATTTGGACGAATGCTGTTCAAACAACGACCGATTTTGCTTTAGTCGCTATTTTATTTAGTATGCTATCTTTTTTAAAACTTCCTTCATGGTCTGTTGTGATAGCAGGTATTGTTGGTGGTCTGATTTTATTTTAATTTAAAAAAGGAGCCTGATAATAAAATTCAGGCTCCTTTTTGGTTGGAGAATTTTTGTTGAAAATTAATTTGAATTAGCTGAGCGTTCGCTCGATTTAACGAAGTCAATCGCGACAACAATTGCAATCACGATGTGTTCAAATTCCTCATCGAGTACGTGGACATCGTATGTGTCGCCCCAAGTAAACCATTTTTCGGTAACGTGGGCGATCTTTCTTCCTTGTTTGAAGACTTCGAAGTTTTTGTCCCACCAATCACCGTTAATCTCGATATCAGAACTATCAATACGATAACGATCTCTAAAGAAAGTGAATTCTTTAACGATTGTCAAGATTTCACTGCCTCCAGCTTCAACATAAAATTTTGGTAAAAAGCTGAAGATCTTTTTAGTAATTAAGGCAACTTGGCGTCCTTCGATATCTTCAATTTCAAAAGTTTTCGGAATAGAAAGAAAACTACCTCGAATAAAATATTTATCTTGCTCGTGCTCATCCTTAACAGTAAAACGCTCACTTAAACTAAAGACCTTTTGTTTAATATATAAATGGCTCATAAGATTAACCTTCTTTCTAAATAAGTAATTAGATGCTAATTATACTATACAATAATGTTTAGCGTTCGTAACGGTTAAAAATAAGTTGTGATTGGATTAAAGATTGACCAATAAACGAGATAAGAAAGTGCGTACCGAAAATGGCCAAAATAGCAATTCAAGCTGCTATTAAACCATGCAATATTCTTGACTTTACGAATCTGTAAAAGGTTCGTCTCAAAAACACATTGAATTGCGGGGAGATTGAAGTATCTGAAAGCTGATTGGAGTTCGTGAGAGAACACCCTAACATGGAACAAACATCTGAATTATTCGATCTTAAATTTGATCAATCATGAAATTTAAATTAGGAATTACAAAAGAATGGATGGATCACTTCAAGAGTATGTTCGAAATATTTAGTTTAATTATTTCAATTTTTAAAAAATTAGCTTGTAATCAACTACCTTAGTTGGTAAACTTAATGATTATAAGACTTGGAGATCAGTGAATCGACAAGAATAAACGCGAATAGGTGTGAAAAGGGATGAAACAGGTTTATAATTTTTCAGCAGGACCAGCTATGTTACCAAAAAGTGTTTTGAAAAAGGCGCAAGATGAACTATTAGATTTCAATGGCTCAGGCATGTCTGTCATGGAAGTAAGCCACCGCTCAAAGTGGTTTATTGATATTTTAGAAGCAGCTGAAGCTAATTTGAGGAAGTTAATGGCTATTCCTGATAATTATCATGTGCTATTTTTACAAGGTGGTGCTTCGCAGCAGTTTGCTATGGTACCAATGAACTTAATGACCAAAAATAAGAGAGCTGATTATGTTCTAACAGGATCATGGTCGAAAAAAGCGTATAAAGAAGCACAAAACTTCGGTGATGTGCGAGTTGTTGGTGAAGATACGATTAATCATATTCCAACGTTAACGAAAGATATGTTTGATCCAAATGCAGATTATGTTCACATCACAACAAATAACACGATTGAAGGGACAGTTTTCACAGAGCTACCTGATACAGGAGATGTTCCTTTAGTTGCTGATATGTCATCAAATATTTTATCAACAGTGATTGACGTCTCAAAATTTGGTCTAATTTACGCAGGAGCACAAAAGAATATTGGACCAGCTGGACTAACGATCGTTATTGTTCGTGATGATCTCGTTGGGAAAGCGCCAGATTCTGTTCCAACAATGTTGAATTATGATACTCACGTAAAAAATAAATCAAGTTTTAATACACCACCGACTTACTCGATTTATATTGCCAAACTTGTCTTTGATTGGTTGCTTGATCTTGGTGGATTAGAAGAAATGGAGAAAGCGAATCGTTATAAGGCGAGACTACTTTATCAAGCTCTTGATCAATCTCAAATGTTCGATGCACCGATTAAAGGAGATGATCGCTCGTTAATGAACGTACCGTTTATCGCTGCTAATGGTGATCAAGAACTTGAAGCTAAGTTTATTGCGGAAGCGAAGAGTGAAGGGCTTGAAACATTAAAAGGTCACCGCTCTGTAGGTGGTATGCGTGCTAGTATTTATAACGCAATGCCTTTAGCTGGTGTTGAAAAGCTGGTTGAATTTATTCAAAAGTTTGAAGAAACTAATCGTTAATCTATAGTTAAGAGAGTTGAAATGAATCATTTCAACTCTCTTTTCGTGTCGACTAAGTTTAGTCGCTGTCAGACTGGGAAGAGTATAGTGTAAGTTGATTGAGTAAATAATAGATCACTCGAGGAGGATACAATGGAATTAACGGTTTATTTAGCTGGGCAAATACATGATGATTGGCGCGAGGAGATAAAGAAGGAAGCAAAAAAAAGAGATTTACCACTCGTGTTTGTTGGTCCACAAACTGATCATGATCGCTCTGATCAAATCGGTGAAGCTATTTTGGGTGAGCAACCTGGTGATTATTATCGAGACGATGCTGCATCAGCAGTTAATAATTTTAGAACGGAAGTTTTAATG
>CAZONN010000024.1:0-5634 GCA_964581235.1 uncultured Amphibacillus sp. | reverse complement strand
AATCGTTCGTTGTTTGTTTTTAATTAGTACAATGGGAGGCATATTCGATTGAAAAGAGTAATTCTAAGTGCAGATAGTACGTGTGACCTGACCGATGATTTGATTGAACGATATCATGTAAATATACAGCCCCTACATATTAATTTAGACGATAAATATTATCGAGATGGCATCGATATTTCACCAGACGATATTTATGCAACTTATCAGGCGAAGGGTATTTTGCCTAAAACGTCTGCACCTAATCCAGTTGATTATATTGAGAAATTTAAACAATGGACAGACGATGGATATGCTGTGGTCCATATCAGTCTTGGCTCAGGTATTTCTTCTGCGCATCAAAACAGTTTGCTTGCGGCCGCAGAGCTGCCAGATGTTTATTCAATTGATTCAGGGAACCTTTCTACGGGGATGGGTTTACTCGTGATTGAGGCGGCTGAACGAATTGAACAAGGCATGGAAGCATCACAGATCTATCAAGAGGTAAATCAACTTAGGGATAAGGTTCATGCTAGTTTTGTGATCGATAAGCTGACTTATCTATACGAAGGTGGCAGGTGTTCAGCGTTAGCTAATATTAGTGCGAATCTATTAAACATAAAGCCAAGTATTAAAGTAGATAACGAGAATGGTAAGATGACAGTTGGAAAGAAGTATCGTGGGAGCTTAGCTAGAGTGTTAAAGAATTATACAACTGATCAACTTAATGGTGATGCGAGGATTAATAAAAAGCGAATTTTTATTACCCATTCTGGAATAGCTGAAGAAAATATTGAGCTCGTTAAAGACATAATTGAACAAAATTATGATTTTGATGAAATTATAGTTACTCGAGCAGGTTGTACAATTTCAGCACACTGTGGACCGAACACACTTGGTGTCCTATTCATGTCAAACTAGTCGATTATTCTTTTTAAGTTACAAGTACGTTATAATAGTAAAAACCAACTCGTGAAAGAAGGTCATTTGATGTCAGAGCAAGAAAGTCATATAACGAGAATTGAGCAAGATGGAAAAGAATACATTTTAATTGGTACCGCTCATGTTTCGAAAGAGAGTGCTGATCAGGTAAAACTAGTGATCGAACAGGAACAACCTGATGCTGTTTGTATTGAACTCGATCAACAACGCTATGAGTCAATTAAAGCCGGCAACAAGTGGAAGGACATGGACATTTTTAAAGTCATTAAAGAGAAGAAGGCAACCCTTTTAATTATGAATTTAGCTATATCTTCTTTTCAAAAAAGAATGGCCAAGCAGTTTGGAATTGAAGCGGGACAAGAGATGATTCAAGGGATTCAATCGGCTGAAGAAGTCGGAGCGACTCTAGTGCTTGCTGACCGAAACATTCAGATTACCTTTGCACGAATTTGGGGTGGTGTCGGTGTTAAAGGAAAAATGATGCTGCTGACGCAAATTATTGCTGGTATTTTTTCAAATGAAACGATTACTGAGGATGAGCTCGAGCAACTAAAGGAAAAGGATTCAATTGATGCGATTTTAAGTGAATTTACCGAGTACTTTCCGAGCTTGAAAAAACCACTTGTTGATGAAAGAGATCAATATTTAGCGGAAAAAATTAAACGAGCTCCAGGGAAGAAGGTTGTGGCTGTACTTGGTGCGGCACATATACCTGGTGTAACAAAAGAAATAAATCATGATCATGATTTAAAAGCATTAACTACTGTGCCGAAAAAAACAAATTGGAAAAAGAGAATGGGTTGGATTATCCCAATTTTAGTCATATCATTAATCTTATCAACATTTTATTTAAACCCAGATGCAGGTTGGCAACAAATGCAAAGTTGGTTAATCTGGAACGGTTCATTAGCAGGCCTTGGTGCGCTGATTGCTTTTGGTCACCCACTAGCAATTTTGGTTGCAATTGTTTCTTCACCAATTACGTCATTAAATCCATTTATTGCGGCTGGAATCGTAGCTGGATTAGTGCAAGCCTACTTTAATAAACCGCAAGTTAGTGATTTTGAAAAACTAAATGAAGATGTCTATTCGGTAAAGGGTTTTTGGCAAAATAAAGTAACGAGAGTGCTCCTAGTTGTGATCTTAACTAACTTAGGAAGTACTTTAGGATCAATCGTCGCAGGCACGGACATTGCGAGACTGTTTATTGAAAATATTATGTAGTTAACTGACAACAACCTTTAAGTGCATTTTGCATTTAAAGGTTGTTAATTTACATTTAGGGGTTTTAATTACAGTTAGTTTGGTTTATGATTGGATGTGACTGAATTCGTTTTACAGTGATCTTTAAATTTTTCGGAAGAGGGGTATTATTTGGTGGAAAACATTGGGAATTTTAATGAAAGTGAAAGTCAGAATTATTTGAAAGATGACCAAAATAAAAAACTAAACGTAATTGGTACTGAATTAACATGGAGCAAGTTTATCTTATTTATCATGACTTATTGTGCGATCTCAATTGGGATTGGATTTTTAGTTGGGATTATTTTTGCTATAAGTGATATTTTCTTAGGAACAAATATGATTAATGCACTTGATCAAATCCAATATCTTTCATTGCTGGAATTGGCTGCTTTTGTGCTAACGATGCTTGTCTTTAAAAGTGTGCGTGATTATTTGAGAGACAGCTACTATATCCAAGCATTGAAAAAGTGGCAAACATATTTGTATTTAATTGTTGCGTATATTGGCGTCTATATTTCTCAATACCTATTTAATTATGTTTTGGAGTGGGAACAACCAGGTAGTCAAGTTGACTTATTTGGTTTGGATCAAATTGGGATAAATCCATTAAATTTTGGCTTATTGATTTTAGCGTTTGTTGTCATAGCGCCGATTACCGAGGAAATTATCTTTAGAGGTTTAATCTTTGGGTTTATCAAAGATAAATTCGGGTTAATTGCAGCGCTGTTAATTTCCTCTGCGATCTTTGGTTTGTTGCATCCTGGTCATCACTTATCGACATTCGTGATGGGGCTTGCTTTTGCACTTCTTTACTATCGAACAAAATCAATCGCTGTACCAATTGTGTTGCATATGGTTTGGAACGCACTAGCCACATACGGGTTATTATCTTTAGTCATTACAGGCTAATTTAGGGGATAGATTTTCTTAATTGCGGAAAAAGTAAAGAAAAAATATCAATTAGATTACAATTTTAATATTATCAGCTATTTAGTCAATATATATGATAAAATATTAATAATAAAACTGAAGATGAAATGAAAGGAGGAGGTACAAATGAAACTATGGTTTAAAAAATTATTTGTCTTAATAGTAGCTGTAATGACCCTAGGTTTTTATGTCCCTCCTCTTGATTTAGAATTTAATGCTGAAACAAATAGTAAGGAAACAGAACCAGATAAGAATACGACTGAAAATTCAAACACCTATACTTATGAACCATCAATTTATTTAGATGACATAGAAGAATATCAAACGACAGAGCCAGATCCTGTAGAACAACTAATCGAAGATGCCAAAAGTCAAATGATTGGTAAGTTAGGCCCAAGAATTCATACGCAATTATATGATGAAATATCTGAACAAGTTTTACCAAATCTTGAATTAGTCGTGGCCAACTTGATCGATATAAATAGTTCAAATCAACAATTTAACTTATCAATTATTGAAAATCGAGTTCCTGGCTACGGTGAGAAGATTTTTGACTTATATGATGAGGAATCTGATGCAATCATAGCTAAATTCCATGTTAGAAGAGAAAACCGACCACTCGACGGCTATTGGTTCAATTTCCATTACCACTTAGCTCAAGATCAATTTGAAACACATTATGAATTTGCGGATGTATACTGGAGTAAAGACACACCACCAAAATGGATGAGTTAAAAACTAGATTAGGAAAATACCTGAATCTAGTTTTTTTGTGTGCACATGTTTATCTGTCCGAGACTGGCGAACGCTTAGTCATACCATATGTATCAAATGAAGCAGCTGGTACAAATGCAGGCAATACGACAATCGGATCACATACGATTGGCTTTCAGGATGTTAAAAAGGACCAGGAGACAAGAAATATCGTTATTTCATTTGAAATTGTTCAAGATCACCTCTACGATGCCCTAGTAGAAATTCAAAAATTAGAAGGCCAAGTAGACCGATCACTGTTTGAATAAATTAATAGTATCAAAGCAAGAAGGATTAATAATAAAGTTAGTTTATGATAGCATTCCAAGAAAATCACAGAGTCCGTACATAAAAAATAAACACCTAGCAGATTTTGCTGGGTGTTTACTTGAAATTATTTTATATGACATAAAAGTAAATACTAAGAAAATGAGCCAACGAGCCCGCTAAAATAAACAAATGAAAGATCTCGTGATAACCTAAATACTTACTCTCCAACCACTTAGGTTTAATGGCATAAATAACTCCACCAAGCGTATAAATGACACCGCCAGCAATTAGTAAAATTAGCCCAGATAAAGCAAGATTAGCTGAAAGTGGAACGATCGCAAAAATAATTAACCAACCCATGAAAATATAAAGTCCAGTCGATAACCACCTTGGACTATGGAACCAAATTAACTTAAATAAAACACCGCTAATCGCCGCCAACCAAATGACGACAAGCAGACCCCAGCCGATTGTACCTGGCAAAGTAATTACACAAAACGGTGTATACGTGCCAGCAATTAATACAAAAATCATCGAATGATCTAACCGTCGAAGCCAGGCAATCACATTGCTAGATGCCATCACCGTATGATATGTAGTAGAGGCACTATAAAGCAAGAACATACTCACACCAAAAACAAACAATGAACTTAATTCAAACGATGATTCTAGGGTTTGAGTCCCTTTTATCATTAAAAACACTAAGCCAATTATTGCCATGATAGCACCTACCAAATGTGTTAACACATTAATTGGTTCCCTGATATAACGTTTCATCATATTCCCACCTATGTCATGTAGTTTAGTTAACTATGTAATGAAATAATACTACATACTTATTAGAACGTCAACATTTACCTTTAGAAAAAAATCAGTTATACTAATTTAAAAGTAATGAATGAGGGTGTAACATTGGATCAACTAAAAGAATTAGTCGCGTCACTCCATCTAGATGATATTATTATTCGAGAAGACATCCCTAAAATTGATTTATACATGGATCAAGTGACTCAATTGTTTGAAAGTGCTTATATGCCTGGAAAACGGGATGACAAAGATAAAATTTTAACAAAAACGATGATTAACAATTATGCCAAAGGAAACTTATTGTTCCCAATCAAAAATAAACGCTACTCAAAAGAACATATTATGTTTATTCAATTTATTTATCAATTAAAAGCCTCGCTTTCAATTAGTGATACGAAAGCTGCTTTACAAAACTTAAACAAATCTGTCGAGACAGATGCAGTTGATATTGAGGAATTATATGATCAGTATGTTGCGTTGATGGGAAGGCAAGTAGAGGATTTAATACAGGTTTTACCCCAATTAAGTGAAGAAGTTGAACAAGCGATCGAAGAAGTTAATTTTGAGGATCAAGACTATTTGAGAAATTTATTTTTAATCTTCTCCTTCGTCCATAAGAGTAATATGTATCGGAGACTAGCTGAGCGATTGACAGATCAATTAATAGAGTCGGATCAAGTAGCCAACGATAAAAAAGACTAGACAAAA
>CAZONN010000023.1:4266-14015 GCA_964581235.1 uncultured Amphibacillus sp. | reverse complement strand
ATTGGGAAAGAGGTCACGACATTAACACAACATTATCCGTTATTGATCCGAACGATTGAAAATAAGACATACAAAATCAATGACTTTTCCTATCGTGCAAACATAAAACACCTCTTTATTAATGAGAATAGTCAAATTCACGTCGAACTCGATTTCTAAAGTTAATGAAAGCATTAACTATTAGTAGTATAACTGACTAAGTGAAGCCACAGAAGCTTGACTTAGTCAGTTATCTTAGCACAAAGAAAATAGAGTGACTATAAACAAGTTTCACTTAACGCATGAGTGAGTCGGTCTGCTTCTTCCCAGCTATAGACAGTCGCACCAGAAGCAAATGGATGACCGCCACCATTAAATTGTTCAGCAACATGATTAATCTTTGTTTTTTTCGACCGTATACGTACGCGAATCTGATCATCTTCTTCAACAAACATTGCCCAACAATCAATTCCTTTAATACTGCCATAGACTTGAACGAGTGCACTTGATTGGTCAGCAGTCACTTGATACTTTTCTAAAATATCCTTGGTTAACTTAATCGCAACTACGCCAAGATCATCCACAGTTAACTGATCAAGCAACCAGCCTTTTAATTTTGCTAAAGTAGGGTCAACTTCATAGAGATTCTCATAGATCTCAGATCGATCAAACGGATGCTTTACCAATTCTGAAGCAATTTCAAACGTTTTCGGCGTTGTACTTTGAAACAAGAATCGACCAGTATCACCGATGATCCCAGCATAAAGTAGACGTGCCACTTCTGTTGAAATTTTAAAATCTGCTTCATTACTAGATGTAATCAAATTGTAGATCATTTCAGACGTCGAGCTTGCAGTCGTATCAACCCAATTTAAATCACCATATTGGTCAACGATTGGATGATGATCAATTTTTATTCGCTCTTTTCCTAGAGTATAACGTCCATCATCAATTCGTGGATGATTTGCAGTGTCACAAACAATAACTAATGCATCTTGATACATTTGATCATCGATCTCATCCATCGTCACTAAGTATCTTAATGATTCATCATTTTCTCCGACACAATACACTTCCTTGTTCGGAAAGTTATCTTTGATCCACGTCGCCAACCCGACCTGTGAGCCGACTGCATCTAGATCTGGCCGAACATGACGGTGAACAATAATTCGATCATATTTAGTTATCTTTTCTCTTATTTCAGTTACTATTTCCCTTTGCATAAAAAATCTTCCTTTCTCTAATATCGTTCAATTAGTTGACCTATTAGGACAGCTTTGCCTACAATATCTTTTTCATGATAAAGTTCAATATCAATTTTGACAGATTTCCGACCGATTTCAAGAACTTTCGGAACAATTTCGATCATACTTTCAATCTGTACTGGTCTAATAAAATAAACAGAAATATTTTCGGCAACTAAATCGCCTTTTTTCATCTGTGTAATCAATCGACTACATACTTCAGTGACAAATGAAACAAATACTCCGTTTGATAAAGTTCCTAGTGAGTTCGTCATTTGTGGTGTGATTTTTGTTTTAAACCTAAATGATGCACCATCCTGATGCATCGATAGTCCACTTGTTGCTATATCATCGATCGTCTCACCAACTTGGGGTTGTCGCTGTACATGTTGAAGTGCTTTTAAAACATCCTGTCTTGAGATTAATCCGATTAGTTGATGATTTTGACCTACGACTGGCACTAACTCAATTGCTTCCCAAATCATCATATGAGCTGCATATGCAAGTGATGTTTCTTTAAATACAGTCTTAGGTGCTTTGGTCATCACCTTTTCAATTAACGTTTCAGCACCTTTACCAATGACGTCTTTTGACGTAACAATTCCGACAACTCGTTTTTGATCATCAACAACTGGGTAACGTGTATGTGTTGTTTCTTGATTTAATTCGTACCATTTTGAAAGCATGTCCGTGCGCTTTAAATAGTGTGTTTTGCTTAATTGTGTGTAGATGTCGCCAACTAAGACGATTTCCTTTTTAATCAACTGATCATAGATCGCTCGGTTAATCATTGTTGCAACTGTAAAGGTATCATAACTTGTTGAAATTATCGGTAGTTTTAAGTCGTCTGCTAAACGTTTGATTTCTTCATCTGTGTCGAAACCACCCGTAATCAAAACAGCTGCACCTTCTTCTAGTGCTAATTGATGTGCTTTAGTTCGGTTACCGATAATCAATAAAGAATCCTTTTCTAAATAACGTAACATTGCATCTTGTTTCATCGCACCAATAACAAATTTATGTAGAGTTTTATGCAGACCATCTCGTCCTCCTAGAACTTGACCATCGACAATGCCGATAATCTCTGCAAACGTTAGGTGCTCAAAATTTTCTTTACTCTTTTGTTCGATTCTGATCGTACCGACACGCTCAATTGTGCTGACTAGCCCTTGGTTTTCAGCTTCTTTAATTGCTCGATAAGCTGTTCCTTCGCTAACACTCAAGTCTTTGGCAATTTGTCTAACTGAAATTTTTGTTCCTACTTTTAATGAGTTGATATGTTTTAAGATTTGCTCATGTTTTGTCGCCACGCCTATCACCTATCTCTCTAAAACTGTACCATTATTTGTTTAGCTAGTGTTATTATACAGTTCTTTATCTAAAGTATCAATTCAAGCGAATGATCTCAATCTGAACTTAGCTCGATCGATGAAATTTTATCGATTTGATTATAACAGTAGTTTAACTATTAGTTTTTTGTGGTATATTATTATTATAAAAGTTAGGGAGTGATCGAAATGTTATTAGATGATGCTTACCAGAATATTGTTGTCGCAATAGACGGATCTCAAGCTTCTTTACGTGCATTTAAAAAAGCTATTCTAGTTTGTAAGCGAAATGAGGGCAATTTAATCATTGCACATGTTGTCGACACAAAAACAATCTCAACCGCTGAAACATACGACCAGTCAATGATCAATCGTTCGGAGACTTACGCAACCCATTTACTTAACGATTATAAACAACAGGCAGAAAGTGCCGGATTAACAAACGTAAAAACACATATTGATTATGGGTCTCCAAAAGTAAGAATTCCTAAGCATGTTGCGAAAACTTTTAAGGCCGACTTGATCATTTGTGGTGCTACAGGCTTAAATGCAGTCGAACGCTTCTTAATCGGTAGTGTATCAGAAAACATCGTTCGCTATGCACCATGTGACGTCCTAGTCATCCGCGCCGACAAAGATGAAGAAACAGAATAAGAAACATTTAAGTGTTCAACAAAATAGAAAAACGGTGAGAAATCAGTTTAACTTGATTTCTCACCGTTTATTTTTTTATGCTTTATAATGCAATTCGATTAACATCTCTTGCGATCATAACTTCTTCATTCGTTGGAATAACAAGTACTTTTACAGGTGAATGTGGATAGTTAATTAATGCTTCTTCACCCTGAACCTCGTTAAGGACAGGATCCCAATAAACACCCATAAACTCTAAACCTTGCAAGATAAGTTCTCTAACAACTTTACTGTTTTCACCAATACCCGCAGTGAATATAATTGCATCTACACCATTCATTTTTGAAGCATATGAACCAATGTAATGATGAATACGATCAGCAAAAATATTTAGCGCTAACGTTGCACGCTCATCACCTTGATCAGCACGTTTCTGAATATCACGTAGGTCACTTGAGAAACCAGAAATCGCAAGTAAACCACTCTCTTTATTTAAAACTTGGAGAACTTCATCAACACTTTTACCTGTTTTGTCCATAATATACGGGATCAAAGCAGGGTCGAGACTTCCTGAACGCGTGCCCATTGTCACACCTTCTAATGGTGTAAAGCCCATTGATGTATCAACAGATTTACCATTTTCAATAGCAGCTACACTCGCACCATTTCCAATATGACATGTAATTAAACGTAGTCTGTCAGCTGGTTGACCTAACATTTCTGCCGCACGTTCTGAGACATATTTATGACTTGTACCATGGAATCCATACTTACGGATGCCATATTTCTCATAATACTCATAAGGTAAGCTATATAAATATGACTCAGGTGGCATTGATTGGTGAAATGCCGTATCAAATACCGCCACTGCTGGAATATTAGGTAGAATTTCTTTAAATGCTTTGATACCCGTTACGTTCGCTGGGTTATGCAGTGGGGCTAACTCAGAAACATTTTCAATTTCAGCTAACACTTCATCAGTTACTAAAACAGAGTCACTGAATTTTTCTCCTCCATGAACAACACGGTGTCCAACCCCATCAATTTCTTCTAAAGACTGAATAACACCTGAAGAGATCAAACGCTCTAACAATAGCTCAACAGCTTTGTCATGATTCGGGATATCTAAAATTTCTTCTTCATCAACATCATTATATTTTAAACCAAAAACTGAATTATCTAGGCCAATTCGCTCAACTAAACCTTTTGCAATTACTTCTTCTTCAGGCATTTCAATCAATTGAAATTTCAATGATGAACTCCCTGCATTAATCGATATAACTTTACTCAAAATCATCCAATCCTTTCAATATCCTATTTTGTCTAATACATCTCATCTTTTATATATTAACGAACACTCGACATAAAATGCAACTAGATCACTTCAACTAAAAAACAACGAACATTTATTAGTTATTGTATCCGGCTTGCTCAAACCATTGATTCATTTTGGTTACAATACTTTCTGTCGCTTGTAAATCTTTAAATGATGGTAATTTAGCCAGCAATGCTTCCTTAGGTGCCTTAGTCTGTTCACTTTTTTTCTGTAATACAAATAAACTTTTTGCATTTTGATCTGATTTAAAAATTGAACTTGGTAATTGTAATAAACCAACAACATGTGCCGATTCTCGAATCAGTTCATGTAATTTTGTTGCTTGATCACTATTGAACAGTGTATTAGGAATAACAAAAATTAAGAATCCCGCTTCTTTAGTATAATTTAAACTCTGCTCAATTAATAAGTGATGTGCGTATGTGTGGTCATCGCTAACATGAACCTTAAATGACTTAGCTCGTTCATCATCTGGATAATAACCAATTGGTAAATCTGCAATGACTAGATCAACTGGATCTAATAAAAATGGTTGCAAACTATCTTGACGGAAAAATTCGATTGCATTTTGTTGTAAATTTGCACTTAACACACTTAATTCAATCAAGCTTGGATCAACTTCACTACCATAAGACTTAATTGGGCGTTTTAATTGATTCATTACTGCAGTCACTAAGTTCCCTGAACCTGAGACAATATCAAATAATCTAATTTCTTCATCTCCAGGGAAAATCTTTTCAACCAGATAAGCAATATAGCTGGCAATCGTATCAGGTGTAATCAAATGTTGACTTTGAACAGCACCTTGTAATCCTTTGAGGCTAGCTAATTCAATCACTTTTCGCACTTCGTCTTTTTCTAATTGATCAATATGTAGATTGGTAATTTTCTCTGAAAATTCATTATCACTTAATTCTTCTTCGTCAGACAAAATCATTTGTAAAACAGCAATTAAACTGTCAAAATAATTGTTGTTTTCTTTTTTTGCGTGTTCTTCTACTAATAAATCTAATTGATTAAAATGCTCTTCAATCAAATTTGCTCTCCTCCTCTACCCAGTAATATAGTATATCATAAATTGACTAAAAACGTTGATAATTGCTCACCGAAAAGAAAAAGACTGCGGTTTATCTTTTTGCTACAGATAATATCACAAGTCCTTTTAATGTTTATTTTGCTTTTTCACTTTTTCGTTCGGCTAAAATATCTTTTATCTTATCGACAGCTTGAGGTGCAACTTCAATTAGTTTATCGTATAAGTGAATGCGATCGGAGTAATCGAGACACCGCCACCACTACCGCCCGCAACAAAGCCAAAACTAACTTTTGAAATTGGAATAATCGTACTCCCATCAGCTGTTTGAATTGAGTCCCCGATAATTGTCTTTACATCGATTAAATGTTTAAGTTGTTCCATCGTCTCGGACATCAGGCCTTCAATTGGATGCTGTTGCATAATTGTCTCTCTCCTTTTCCTAATTAACGTTTAATCTTCATGTAAATAGCTTGCCATAATCTTAGTGAAAATATGCATTGGCAATCAGACTGAAACGTTAATTCATTATAATTGGGTTGAACCTGATAATGAAAACTCTTAGGGGCATTTAAAAATTGAAAAATAATTTGACTAACTAAACCTTTTAGCATCAGGAGAGCACTAACAGACATTGCTGTTTCATCGGCATGTTCCAAGCCAATGATTGAGTGCCATTTGAATTGCTGTAGTTTTATAATTTTTAAACGATTGAACTTACTGGAGCCTTTTTTACTGAGCATTGGTTGGAGGTGATCGTCTATTAGTGAATCGAATGTGAGCTGATCTGTTTTTGAATAAATCGAAAAATTAGCAAGCTTGAATGTCAACTCAAAATGAATCTCGTCACTTACTTGAATCGCAAGTTGACAAAGTAACGGTAAAAATAGGGTGATGAAGCCTATTAACAGAATAAGAATCACAATTAGGATGAGCCAAAACATACTTTTTCTCCTATCTCCAACAAATTTAATTCAATTAGACACAGCAATTTTGTCCTTTAGTTAAATTATGACCGAAACAGCCAACATTCATTCTCAAAATAAAGAAAGGGTAGTACTTTTTAAAGTACTACCCAATGGTTTATGATTGATTTAAATTAATTTGATTGTCCACTTAGTTGTTGCTCAGCCATCTGAACGAGACGTTTTGTAATTTCACCACCAACAGAACCATTAGCACGTGAAGTTGTATCAGGACCAAGATTAACGCCAAATTCTTGAGCAATTTCATATTTCATTTGATCAAGTGCTTGACTTACACCTGGTACGACTAGTTGATTACTACTATTGCTATTTGCCATTTCTGTATTCACCTCCTCCTTAATACATTTCTAGAATGTGCAGATTCGGAGGTTTCATACAAGATTTTAGTTGGTAGTTGTTACATACTCAGGCTGAGATTACCGCCCTTAAAACAAATCATTTAACGGGTCGTTCTCTTCACCATCAGCTGAAACTTTGATGATTTCAATATTCGCTAATAGTTCTTCAAGTTCTTTTGTTAAGTTAAGCTGACCTTCGTAATACTCCACTTTATCCAGCTTCGGTTTTGTTTTCGGGGAACTTGGCACAAAGATGGTACAGCAATCATCAAATGGTCGAATTGAGATTGGATACGTCTCAATTTCTTGAGCAATTTTAATAATCTCAAGCTTATCCATCATGATGAGCGGACGCATAATCGGGAAATTTGTTACAGCATTGATTGCATGCATACTTTCCAATGTTTGACTCGCTACTTGCCCTAAACTTTCACCATTTGTGATCGATAAAATCCCTTGTCTTGTCGCAACAATTTCACTTATTCTTAACATCATTCTACGCATGACTGTCATCGAATAACCAAACGGCACTTCCCGGTGAATTGTTTGTTGCATCGCTGTAAAAGGAATCACATGGACATTAATATCATGGCCATGCGCTGCGAGTTTGCGTGTGAGATCAATCACTTTCTGTTTTGCACCTTCACTTGTGTAAGGTGGTGAATGAAAATGAATCGCCTCAATCTTGAGGCCACGACTCATTGCTAGATAGCCTGCAACAGGACTGTCAATTCCTCCTGATAGTTGTAATAATGTCGTCCCTGATGATCCTACTGGCAAACCACCTGAACCAATATAACGTTTTGATGTAACATACGTGCTGTCTTGACGAATATTAATATGAACGTCAAGATCTGGATTATGAACATCAACACTTATATTGTCTGTGTTTGATAACAAATACCCACCAATCAGTTGATTCAATTCTGGTGTGGTATATGGAAATTCTTTGTTTACTCTTCTAACAGATGTTTTAAATGTTTTTACATGATCTACTTCTTCTTGTAACGCAAATAATGCCGCTTCTTTTATCGATGATAAATCATTCTCGACTTTAATTGCAACACTAATACTTTGGATACCAAAAATACGTTGGCAAATAGGGACAATTTGATTTGGATCTTCCCCATTCAAAGTAATCGTCATCCAATCTCTTGAGTTATTGATTTTGATTTTTGGAAAGTCACTTAGTTGACGATTAATATTTCGGTGCAATTGACTGGTAAAATCTCTACGATTTTTTCTTTTTAATGATATTTCTCCATATTTTAAAATGATGTGATCATATAGCATTATAATTTACCTCATATCTTCTTTTAATTCTTTAATAATTCTTTTAAGTACTCGCGCAAATAACTCAACCTCATCCGTTGTATTATGATAAGAAAAACTAATTCGAAGTGCCGAATTCCGTTGATTTGGTGGTAAGTGAATCGCACGTAACACTGAACTTTCATTTGATTTTTTTGACGAACAGGCGGATTGGGTAGAAACATAAATCTCCCGTTCCCCTAATGCATGTAATACGACTTCAGGTTTTAGACCCGGAATTGAGAAATTAAGAATATGTGGTGCTTGTTGTTCAGGTGTATTGATAATCACTTCATCAATCGCTATTAACTTGTCTCGTAAAAGCTCATTAAGCAATTTGAGATGTTCTGAAAGATGTAATTTTTGCTCCAAAATCATTCGCATCGCTCTACCTAAAGAAACAATACCCGCTAAATCTTCTGTACCTGAATGACGATTATCCTGTTGTCCTCCACCATGTAATAATGGAAACAACCGTACACCTTCACGCTGATATACAAGTCCTGTTCCTTTTAAACCGTGAATTTTATGACCAGAAATTGTCGCTAAATCGATCTGGCATTTTTTATAATCAAGGGCGACCTTGCCAAATCCCTGAACATGATCAACATGAAAAAATGTCGTTTTTTTATCTTTTAACAACTGCCCTATTTCTTCAATTGGTTGAATTGTCCCAAGCTCATTATTAACATGCATGACGCTAACAAGAATCGTATCCTCTCGTAAAGCTTCCTTCAGTAAATCCATTGAAACAACACCCGATTGATCTACGGGTAAGTATGTGACTTCAAAACCTAATTCCTCCATGGCTTGAAAAGCATTTAATACTGAAGGATGTTCAATCGTCGTTGTAATTAAGTGTTTCCCACGGTTCTGATAAGCGAGTGCAATGCCTTTGATCGCTAAATTATTACCTTCAGTTCCACCACTAGTAAAAATGATTTCAGTTGGCTTAACTGCAAGTAATTCACCTATATGTTGATACGATTTTCTTAATAGCCGTTCTGCCTCTAGCCCCAGTTTATGTGCTGAAGAAGCATTCCCGTAGTATTTACGAGAGACTTCAATAAAGCTTGCTAACACATCTTCATTCGGCACTGTCGTAGCACTATTATCAAAATAAATCATCGCTTTCCCCTTCTATCCTTAAAAGTTGTTCCATCGTTTATTTCAGCGTTTCAATTCTATGCAAGCAGTTATTTTAACATAACCAATCTCATTTTTAAATAGCTGACTAAATTTTATCATTATTTTAGACAAAGAAAAATCCCAAGCATATGTTGGGATTTGGATGTGATTAATGATTTAATATTAAAACCTCTAGTAAATCGTCTACTGAAATAGGATGATCTTTTTCAAAATCATATAATATATCATTATAACGACTACTTGCCTGACTAATTAATGACGTTGGCTTTTCTTCTATGATTGCTGTTAGTTCAGTTGGTTGCGTTGTTTCTATTGCTACTGCTATTTCAACCGCTTCTTGTTCGTCTAATTCAGCCGAATCCTCCGGTTTATCAGTACTAATCTTTACGTTCCCTGAGGCTTCTTGATCAAT